>CAZMQP010000116.1:0-7584 GCA_964568385.1 uncultured bacterium | reverse complement strand
GGCGCCGCGACGGCCTCGCCGGCGCCTCGGCCGGCCGGCCGGGCGAGGCGCCCTCGATCACGCGCACGTCGCCGCCCACGAGGCGCGCCAGCGCCCGCGCGCGGCGGCGCGCGGCCCACAGCTCGAGCTGCGCGTCGCGCTTGGCGTCGGCCACCAGCGTCACCCCCGGGCCCCGGCGCAGCACCCGCACGCCGCGGATCAGCTGGTAGTGGCTGCGGTCGAGCGCCTCGGCCACCCGCAGCAGGGCCGACAGCCAGCGCACCACGCGGCGTTGCGGCTTGCGGAGGGCGGCATAGCGCGGATCGTCCTTGCGGCGCGGGCGGCCCTTGCCGTGGTACTTGGCGACCTTGGCGATCACGTTGATGTCGTCGTCCGACAGGCCCCGCAGTCCGCCGGCGCGGATGATGTAGGCCGAGTGCTGCGCGTGGCCGTCGTAGGCGATCGCGGCGCCGACGTCGTGCAGCAGCGCCGCCAGGTGCAGCAGGTCGCGCTCCTCGTGGCCGAGGCCGTGATGCTCGGCGAGGCCGTCGAAGAGCTGCAGCGACAGCTTCACGACGTGCTGGGCGTGCGGCACGTTGCCGTCGAACTTGGTGAGCAGCTGCATGGCGCTGCGCAGGCGCAGGTCGGCGATCGGCTCGAGTTCGGCCACCTCCTCGGCGTGCCGGTCGAGCCAGTCGATCACCAGGCCCTCGCGCAGCCCGAAGTCCGACAGCGTGATGCGGTCGGCGCGCGCGCGGACGAGCACCTCCACCAGCACGACGGCGCCGGCCACCAGGATCTCGGCCCGCCGCGCGTCCACCTCGGGCAGGCGCTGGCGCTGGGCCAGCGGCATCGTGACCAGCGCGTCGAGCGCGCGCTCGAGCGATTCGCGCGAGCAGACGTGGCCGTTCATCTGCGCCACGGTCTCGCCCCGGTCGAACCAGCGCGCCAGGTGCGCGAGCACGTGGATGGCGCCCGAGGAGCCGTACACGCGCGCCGGCCGCGGATCGTCCATGGCCCGGAACGCGGTGCGCACCTGCTTGCGCACGTGCCGCACCAGCCGTTCGAGTTCGCGCGGCCCCGGCGGGTCGTGCGTCAGCCGCGTCTCGGTCAGCCGCAGCGCGCCGAGCGGCCCGCTGACCACGCGGTGCACGCCGCGCCCGTCGCCGAGCGCCAGCTGCATGCTGCCGCCTCCGATGTCCACCACGAGCGAGGGCGCCTCGGGCAGCTGCAGGCTCGAGCGCACCGCCAGGTGGATGAGGCGGCCCTCCTCCTCGGCCGGGATGACGCGCGGCGATACGCCCGAGGCCTGGCGCGCGGCGCGCAGGAACTCGCCGCCGTTGGCGGCCTCGCGCACGGCCGCCGTGGTGGTGCACAGCACCTTGTCCACCTGGCGCCGGCGCGCCAGCTGCGCGAACCGCCGCAGCGCCAGCACGGTGCGCTCGACGGCATCGGCGTGCAGGCGTCCGCTCTCGAACGAACCGCTGCCGACCTGCACCACCTCGCGCTCGCGGTCCACCACCTCGAAGCCCGCGCGGCCGGTGGCCTGCGCGATGACCATGTGGATGGAGTTGGTGCCGATGTCGATGGCGGCGATGCGCATGCGGGGCTCCCATGGACGAGTGGACCGTCCCGAGCATACATCGGCAGGCGCGGCGCGCGGTTCCAGCCCGCGCGGCGCGGCTTCCCAGGGCCGCGCGGCTCCGTTAGCGTGGTCCGCATGGCCGATGCGGGACTCGCACGATTCCCAGGACTCGCCCGGGCGGCGCTGCGGCGCGCCGTGCCGGTCGCCGCGCTGTCGGCCGTGCTCACGGCCGGCGCACACGCCGAGCCCGGCTGAGCGGGTTGAACCAACCCCAACCTGCCGGTCGGCGGGTCAGAGACCACCATCCCCGCCGCGGGCGAGCTGCACTGGAGCCTGACGGTGTCGGCCGCGCCCATCCACATCCGGCACCCCGAGCTCGACGGCACGACCGAGTACTGGCATGACCAGCGGCTCATCAGCGCGCAGGCGCGGTGGCGCGCCGTGTACGGCCTGAGCGAGGCGTTCGCCCTCGTGACGACCGTGCCGTTCCGGCTGGTGCGCGACCGCATCCGCTACGAGACCCCCGCCGGCGCGCCGTACACGCCGGCCGATCCCGACCGGCACCACCGCAACGAGACCGTGAGCGGGCTCGGCGACCCGTCGCTGGCGCTCCAGTACGGTCACGCCTCGGCGGGCGGATCGTGGACGCTCGCGGCCGGCCTCATGCTCCCGGCGGGCCGCACCGAGGACAACCCCTTCGCGCTCGGCCGCGACGGCCAGCGCCACCAGCACACGCAGATCGGCGCCGGCGTCGCCTCGCCGCTGCTGTCCGCCTCGTTCGCCCGTCCGATCGGCGCCTGGCGCACGAGCCTCACGGCCGACGTGCTGCTGCCGTTCGAGACGAACGTGCGCGGCTACCGCCCCGGCTCGCGCCTCGGCGGCGGCCTGACCGCCGCGCGGCATGTGGCCGGGCGCTGGTCCGCCGCCGTCGGCGCCGACCTCTCGCGCGAGAACGCCGAGCGCTGGGACGGACGCATCGAGGAAGAGGGCAATGTCGGCCGCTCCGACCTGTTCCTGCGCGCCTCGCTCACGTCCGCGCTCACGTCGCCGTGGTCGCTGGGCGTGACCGTGCAGGTGCCGGTGTGGTCCGACATCGAGGGCGCGCAGGCCGACCTGCCGTTCGTGATCGGACTGGCGCTGTCACACTGAGGCCGCCGCGTCCCGAGCCGCCCGCCGGATGGATCCGAGCCGGCGCCTGGTCGGTTCGCATTCCAGCAATCCACCCATGTCGTTGGGAGGCTGAAGCCGCCGAGAGCGGCACGGTTGTTGATAGGGCTGCACGCGCCGCTCGCACCGAACGGCGACCCGGAGAACCCGCATGCCCTCGCCCCGAAGCATCCCGCCCGCAATCGCGATCGCGCTGACGCTCCTCTCCGCCTGCCCGACGCTCGCGCCGGCCGTCGAAGTCCTGGTCGCCACCGGCGCCAGCATCCCGAGTGGCCGCGATCGCGGCGCGCGGAGCGCGCACCTGATCAGCGTGCGAGAGCTGTTCGCCCGTGAACCGGGCGCCGCCGCCCTCGGCGCCGAGCTCGGCGGCTCGCCCGCCGTCTTGGTCGACCGCACGAGCGGGGCACTGGTTCGGGCTGCTCTATTCGTGCGAGCGCCGCAGCGCGTGCAGATCGGAGCCGGCGCGCTGGCGCAGCGCCTGTCGGCGGCCGCGGTGGGCGCCAATCTGCGCGCGGGCTTCGAGTGGTCGGGCGCGTTGCAGGTCCCGCTCGGCCCCGGCGCCGGGCTGGACCTGGGAGCACGCTACGCCTGGTTCCCGCCCTCGCGCACCGCAGCGCCGGCGCCTGACCGCTTCGCCGACCGCTTCTGGACGCTCACAGCCGGCGTGGCGTTCACCCTCTGATCCCCGCTGGGCGCCGCGGCCCGCGTCAGCGCCCCTCGACCGCCCGCGCGTAGGCCGCCCAGTAGGGATCGGGCCGCGGCGCGTCCAGCCGCGTGACCGCGCCGTCCGGCTCGGTCAGCCACAGCCGCCCGCCGCCGCCGCCCACCACCTCGCCCACGTCGGCGCCGGCGATGCCCTCGGCGCGCCACTCGGCCAGCACGGCCTCGGCGCGGTCCGGCGCCGCGCAGGCGATGAGCGCGCCCTGAGCCAGCGACGCATAGGGGTCCACGCCGAGCCAGTCGCAGGCGGCCGCCACCTCGCGCGGCAGCGGGATGCGGGCGCGCTCGATGCGCAGGTCGTGCCCGCACGCGGCCGCCAGTTCGAACAGCCCTCCCAGCACGCCGCCCTCGGTGGCGTCGTGCATCGCGGTGACGCCGCGTTCGTGCACGCCCGCGCGCAGGGCGGCCCGGCAGTCGGCGACCACGCTCACCTGCGACCACAGGCCGCCCAGCCGCGCGAACGCCTCGTCGTCCAGCCGGTCGCGCAGCGCCTCGCCCGCCAGCGCCGCCGCCACGGCGGCCGTCTCGATCGCGCAGCCCTTGCTCACGAGCACGCGGTCGCCGGGCCGCGCCATGGCGGGCGTGAGATGGCGGCCCTCGTCGCCCATGCCGAAGAGCGTCGCGGCCCCGACGATGCTGAGCGCGCAGCCGTCGTAGCGCCCGGTGTGACCGGTCACCACTGCCACGCCCAGGTCGGCCCACGCGTCGCTCATCGCGCGCCAGTAGCGCGCGAACGTGGCGCCGTCGAGCCCCGGCGGCAGCGCGAAGCTGACGCTGACGTGCGCGGGCGGGATGCCGGTCGTCCACAGGTCGCTGGCCAGCAGGTGGCAGGCGAGCCACGCCGAGCGCTCGGGTCCGAGCGCGGGCACCAAGCTCAGCGGATCGGTGGTCACCGCCATCACGCGGCCCGCGCCGATGCGCACGATCGCGGCATCGTGGCCGGCGCGCGGGCCCACCAGCACGTCGTCGCGGGCCGCGCCCAGGTGCGGCGCGATGTCGCGCGCGAACGCCTCGGGCGAGAGCTTGCCCAGCACGCCCGCGTCAGCGGCCCGCGCGGACATGCGGGCGGGTGCGGCGGGACCGATGCGGGAGCGGCGGACGGCGCATGACACCTCCGGGTGGGCGGTCGCGGGAGCCGCACGCAGGATACGCGAACGCCCGGCACTCGCGGGAGTGCCGGGCGCGGCGGTGCGCAGAGGCGCGATCAGCCCTGCGGCGCGAACGTGACCAGCGCGAAGAACGCGCCGCCCGCATCGGACAGCACGGCGAAGCGGCCCATGCCCGGGATGTCGGTGGGCGGCACCATCGACTGGCCGCCAGCCTTCACCGCCGCCGCATGCGTGGCGTCCACGCGCTCGACCGCGAAGTAGGTGAGCCAGTGCGACGGGATCGGCGCACCCTCGGGCAGTGCCATCATGCCGCCGGCGGGGCCGTCCGCCTTCATCCACGTGGTGTACACGCCGCCCATGGGATTGGCGTCGTCCTGCGCGGTCCAGCCGAAGAGCTGCGTGTAGAACGGCTTCGCCTTGGCCGGGTCCGACGCGTTGAGCTGCGTCCACGCGAGCGAGCCGGGTTCGTTCAACAGCCCCACCCCGCAGTGCTGCTTGGCCTGCCACACGCTGAACACCGCGCCGATCGAATCCTTGAGCACCACCATGCGGCCCTGCTCGCGGCCGTTGGCGCTGACGTCGTGCGGCCCCATCAGCACCTCGCCGCCGAGCGACTTGGCCTTGGCGGCGGCGGCATCGGCATCGGTCACGCTCACGTAGGCCGCCCAGTGCGGCGGCACACCCGGCATCATCTTCTCGTCGATCTGGTAGCCGGCGGCCACCTCGTGATCGCCCTTGGTGAAGATGTAGTAGACCATGCCCTCGCCCATGGGGTTCTCCTTGAGCCCCCAGCCGAAGAGCTTCTGATAGAAGAGAATCGAGGCCTTGATGTCCCTGGCGGCGAGCTCGGGCCAGCAGAACGTGCCGGGCGCGTGGGTGGTGGTGGCGGGCATGGCGGCTCCTTGGCGAGTACGTGCGGCGCGGGGATCGCGGCCGCCTCGTTCGGCGCGTGGTGCGGCGCGGACGGGCGAGGCGCCAGTCTAGCCCCTGGTCTGCTCCCCGCTCGCGCGCGCACGGGCCCAGCGCTGGAAGCCACGCGACGAACGCCGGGACCGGGCGGCGGAGCGCCCTGCTCAGTCCGGTACGCCCTCGGCCTCGAGCCCCGCGGCCGCGTGCGAGCCGTCGCAGAACGGTTTGGAGCGCGACTGCCCGCAGCGGCACAGCCACGCGCTCGTGCCGGAGAGCATCGTGGCACCATCGGCGCTGACGAGCATGAAAGGACCCTGCAGCTCGACCGGGCCGTTCACGTGCGGGACCACGCGCAGTCGCGTGCCCGGCGCCCCCGGGTCCTGCACGCTGTCGAGGTCGGTCACCGCGCCCTCGTCGCGGAACCCCGCGGCGCGATGCGCGTTGTCGCAGAGCGGCTTGTTCTGCGACATGCCGCAGCGGCAGATCGCCATGCGCGTGTCGCGCAGCGCCATCTCGCCGTCGGGACCCACCAGTTCGAGGTCGCCCCTCAGGTAGGTGGGGCCGTTGCGCGTGACCCGCACGGTGTTCGCCGAAGGGATCGCCTCGGCGGCGCCGCCATCGAGCCGCTCGTGGTGCAGCGCGCCGGTCGGGCACTGCTCCACCACCGCCGCCACGCGGTCGGCCTCGCTCGCGGCCGGCCGCACCCACGGCCGCTGCCCCGGCTGGAACACCATGGGCAGCCGCTTCACGCACTCGGCGGCATGGATGCAGCGCGCCTTGGACCACGTGACGCGGATCGCATCGGACTCGAAGGCGTGCCGCTTCTCGCTCATGACCCTCTCCCTCCGCTGGAGGCCCCCGGCGAGGCCGCCGCCGGCACGGCCGGCAGGGGCATCCCGAGCAACGACATCTCGTGGAACAGCGTCTGGCGAAGCGCCTCCTCGAGTGGCCGCGGCGTCCAGCCCAGTTCGCGCCTGGCCTTGTCAGCGCGTCCCAGGTAGGTCGCGCCCGCCATGACGCGCAGCGACTCCGGGTGGTAGTCGCCCTCGAGCCGCGCGATCGCCGCCACCGGGCGCATCAGCCCCGACAATGTGCGCAGCAGCCACGGCGGGGCGACGTGGCTCGGCCGCGGAATGCCGGTGAGGCGCTCGGCCAGCGCCAGCGCATCCGTCAGCGAGGCGGGCTCGCCCGCCAGGTGATAGCTCTCGCCGAGACGGCCCCGCTCCATCGCCAGCAGGTGCCCCTGCGCGATGTCGTCGATGTGGGCCCAGCAGAAGGCGCTGCCGCCCGGCACCATCGGCAGGGTTCGCGTGAGGTACTGCACCAGCAGCGTGCGCATGCCGCTCGTGTCGCCGGGCCCGATCACCACGCCCGGCTGCACGATCACCAGCGGCACGCCCTGGCGGATGAACTGCTCGGCCACGATGTGCGCGCCATGCTTGGTGCGGTCGTAGTGCGACAGCCACGGTCCGTCGTGGCGGTGCGCCTCGTCCACGATGCGGCCGCGCGTGTCGCCGTGCACGGCGAGCGTGCTGGTGTAGACGCCCTTGGGGATGCCCAGCGCCTGCATCAGCGCCAGCACGTTGCGCGTGCCCTCGACATTGACGCGTTCGGCCTCACGCGCGTCGCGCACACCGACCTTGTACCAGGCGGCGATGTGGAACACGCCGTCGGCCCCGCGCATCGGTTCGCGCATCGAGTCGGCGGCCGTGATGTCGCCCGGGTGCACCTCGACCCCGAGCGCGCGCAGGGCGTCGGCTCGCGACGGATCGCGCACGATGGTCGTGACCGCGTGCCCCTGCTGCCGCAGTCGCGCGGCGACATGGCTTCCGACGAATCCGGTGGTGCCGGTGACGAAGTAGCGGGCCAAGGGGCGCTCCCGGGGCTGGAGGTGGCCGCAGGATAGCGCACGAGCGACCGCGGCATTCGCATGGACTTCGACGAGGTCGGACGAAGGGCGGGCTTCACAGCCGCGTGGCCGGGCCGAGAGCGTGGCGGGGAATCACGGGCCCGGCTGTGGCGGTGCCGTGCCGGTGCCGCCCTGCGGGCGCGCCACGCCGCGGCTTCGTGCGTGAGGCGCCGCCGAGGCGCTGCTTCTCGAGCTGCGTGACGAGG
>CAZMQP010000115.1:0-7596 GCA_964568385.1 uncultured bacterium | reverse complement strand
CGGCGGTCCTCATCGCGGTCGTGAGCCTGCCGTTCCTCGATGCCGCGCGGACCCGCCGCCAGCTCCTGGTCGAACGCGAGGTGCACGACCTGCTCGTCCAGCCCAACCTGGTGCGTTCGTTCCGGATGACGGGCGAGGGCCCGTCGCGCGCGGCCTTCGGCGCGGTGCTGCTCGACCTCGACGACAAGAAGGCCGCCGTGGCGCTGCGCGGCCTGCCGGCGCCGCCGGCCGGGCGCATCTATCGGCTGTGGGCCGAGGTGGGCACGCGCGCGGTGTTCTGCGGACAGCTGAACCCCGATGACGCGGCGGTGGTGCGGAGCCAGCTGCCGATCCCGGTCGAGTCCTACAAGGGCACCGTGACGCGGCTCTACGTCACGCTCGACCCCGAGGACTCGCCGCTCCAGCCGACCGGCCCGACGGTGCTCTCGAGCACCTGAGCGGCGGCGCGAGTCCGCGCCCGGCCGCGCCGCTCACCAGCGGAACGTGGTCTCGAGGTAGCCGTAGTCCGCCCGGTCGCGCGCGAAGACGCCCCGCACCACGTCGCCGCCGAAGGCACGCCCATAGTAGCCGTGCAGCGTCAGCCGGCGGTGCACCACCGCGGTCACCGCCACGTCCGCCATCCGCGCGAGGTCCTGCCGCCCCGACGAGGGGGTGCCGGCGAAGCCGAACACATCCTCGCGGGTCGCGCCGCCGCCGGCGTACCAGAGATCGGCGGACTCGCGCAGGCGCAGGTCGTGGACGTCCGCGCGCACGGTCACGTTGGGGTGCGGCCGCGTGATGAGCTGCACGAAGCGATCCTCGAGGTTCATGCCGTTGAAGAACGGCAGCTGCGCGTACACGCGCGCGGTGGGCAGGATCTGGAAGAACGTGCCGTGCCTGCCGTCGGCCGGGTCGTCATCGCCCGAGCCCAGGCCCACCCCGGCGCGCAGCCACGGCGCGCCGGGCAGCCGCGGCGCCTGGACGCCCGCCTCGAGTGCGGCGGCGACGGCGCGATGATCGAGCGCACCCCACCGCCCCGACTGCACGGCGCCCCATGCGAGTCCGTCGAGCCGGACCGCGCCCGCGTCCGCCGCCACCATGGCGTGGCCGCCGGTGGTGCCGATCCGGATCGCGCCGCGATCCGCCGCGCGCACCAAGCCGGGCCGGTTGTCCACCTTGGTGGGGCGGCCGTCGCCGCCGCGCGTGTCGCTGTAGTGGAAATGGAACACGCGCGCGTCCCAGGGCGCCGCGCTCGCGAGGCCCTTGCCGGTGAGCGAGGCGCCGAGGAGGCCGATCTCGTCGAGTTGGGGATTGGCGCTCACCTCGAACCCGCCCGCGGTGGGGCGGGCGGCGATGGCGCTGGCGTTCCAGTGCGGGCGGTCCATCCACAGACGGAGCCCGTCGAACCCGCGTGCCACGTGCGTGTAGCCGAACGGTCCGATCAGGCGCTCGCTCACGCGCCAGCGCTTGAGCCACACCAGCGCCGGATCGCCCGGCGTGGTCTCGGCGCCCTCGCCGTACTCGAAGCGTCCGCCGAGCCCCTGCAGGCCGCGCCAGCGGAACGAGGCCGCGGCCTGCTTGACGATGGTCTCGCCCTGCGTGCGCCGGCGCGTGTGGAAGTAGTAGAGCGCGCCCGGTCCCAGGTTGCCGTGGGGCGCCGCGAGGCTGGCGTCGTCGGGGACGTTCCACAGGCGCGTGTCCTGCAGCTCGAGCGTGATCTGGGCCTGCGGGAACGTGGCGCGCACGCCGGCTCGCAGCTGGTTCGCCACGAAGTCGTAGCGTTCGGCTCCGGGCGCGGCGACGCCCGCCGCGGGGCCGAACCAGTCCACGTGCTCGAGCCGGGTCCGCACGCTGAGGATCGGCGCGAGATGGTCGCGGAGTCCCCCGGCGTTCGCGATCGGGGGTTCGAGGAGCAGGCCGGTCAGCAGGACGAGCAGGCGCAGGCAGCGAACGGTCATCGGAGGTCGCCTCATGGGGGAGGATGCGGGTTCGGGCGCGGCAGTATGGCATGCCGGCGCGGCCCGTGCGCTCCCCTTGCGAGGCTCAGCGGTACAGCCGCTTGAGGCGCCCCCACGTCCCGGACTCGGCGGCCGTCACGGCGTTCATGCGCACGCCATCGATGAAGGCGAAGTGCAGGTTGGCGTTCTGCAGGCAGCGGAACCGCAGCGTGGCGCTCGGCCCGGTCGCCACGAACGTGAACGTGCGCGGGAACCACACCGCTGCGCCCGTTGGATTCGTCGCGCTGAAGGTCTGGGTCGTGCCGGCGGCGTCCACCACGATCTCGCAGGTGCCGTCCCGGCCGGAGGAGGCCTGGGTCCCGAGCCAGAAGTCGATGGCGTAGGTCTGGCCGCTGACGGTGGGGATCGTCTGCTGGATGCCGCCCGCGCTGTACACGTAGCAGGCCAGGTCCACGACGTCGCCCCCCGAGGGCGACACGGGCGAGGGCAGGAACCACTCGACTCCGTTGTCCGTGGTCGTCCAGCCGGGGATCGCGGTGGAACCGCCGGGCAGCAGCGCATACCCGATGACGCCGGTCGCGGGCTCGAACGAGCCGTTCACGACCTGGGCTCGCGCGGGCGGGACGGCGCCGAAGAGAAGCAGGAACAGCGAGACGGCCGGGGCGAGGCGCATGAGGTCGTTCCGAGGGTGTCGCCCCGACGGGGCGGTGGAGGGGCGTGGAGGGTGGATGAGGTGGAGCGGGGAATTGTGCCTCGGCGGCCGTACCGCGCGCAAGCGACGTCCGTCACACGAGCCGCTCCCGGCGGGGCTCGCCGAATCGCGCGGCGCCGGGAGCGGGGGCCGCGCGCGTCCTGCCGCGGCCCCCGCCCCGCGCGCTCAGGGACGCGCCGTCGCCTGGCCGATCGTCTCGCCGAGGAACTGCACCATCCGCTCGTTGAAGTAGATGCGGTTGTCGAGCTTGGCGAAGCCGTGGCCCTCGTCGGGGGCGATGAACACGCGCGGCTGCAGCCGGCGGTCCTTGAGCGCCACCGCGAGCTGCATCGCCTCCTCGACCGGCACGCGCGGGTCGTTGAAGCCGTGCGCGATGAAGAACGGCACGTTCATCTTCTCGGCCCGCGACAGCGGCGAGACGCTCTTCAGGAACTCGGGGTCGCTGAGCGGACCGTACTCCACCTCGCGCAGCTTGCGGCGGTAGTCGGCGGTCTTCTCGAGGAACGTCCTGAGATTCACGACGCCCACCACATCCACGCATGCGCCGAACAGCCGCTCCTTGCGCGTGCCGGCATCCACGCGCTCCTGGTCCTCGACGATGGAGGCCACCGCCATGTAGCCGCCGTACGAGCCGCCGTAGGTCGCGATGCGGCCGGGGGCCGCGTAGCCCTCGCGCACCAGCCACTCGGCGGCGTCCACGCCGTCACGCACGCTGTCCCAGCGCTTCTTGTAGTTGTCGAGCATCTGGAACTCGCGGCCGTAGCCGGTGCTGCCGCGCACATTGGGCATCATCAGGCCATAGCCGCTGGCCACCAGGTACTGCAGGGCGGCATTGAACCCCGGACGGCTCTGGCTCTCGGGCCCGCCGTGGAAGTACACGACGAAGGGGATCGGCTGGCCCTTCTGGTGGCCGTGCGGCAGGTAGACGAACGCGGGGATCCTCCGCCCGTCGAACGCCGGGTAGCTCACCAGTTCGGGCAGGCGGAAGCGCGACAGGTCCAGGCCGGCGTTGTCGGTCCACGTGAGCTGGCGCGTCACCGGCGGGCCGCTGGCGCCGAAGGTGGTGGCGAACGCGGCGCCGGCGTTGTTGGCGTTGGACAGGCTCCACACCAGCGTCGAGCCGCGGAAGTCGCCCCCGCTCGCGACCCCGCGCTCCATCCTGGGGCCCTCGATGGCCTTGAAGCCGGGCACCCGGTAGAAGTGCGGCACCGAGTAGCCGTCCTCGTTGGTGGAGACCACGAGGATGTCCTGCGAACTGTTGAGCGCCGCGCCGTCGAGCTCGAAGCGGCTCAGCGAGGGCAGCGGCTCGCTGACCTTGCCGGTCCGCAGGTCGCGCAGGTAGAGGCGGCTGATGCCCTCGTTCATGTCGGAGGTCATGAGTACCGCCCGGTCGCCGGGCATGTAGCCCACCACGTCGCAGTTGGCGGTGCCGTCCTTGGGGGCCAGCGTGATCGCCCGCTTGTGGCCGGTCGCCAGTTCCATCTCGAAGACGCGCGAGTCCGAGGCCGACACGTACTGCGTGAGCAGCACGCGGCGGCCATCCTGCGTCACCCCCGAGACACCCCAGGAGCCGGCCTCCGAAAGGACTTTGGTGGTCGTGCCGCTGGCGATGTCATAGCGATAGACGTGGAAGTCGGTCGGGCTCACGTCGTTGGCCGAGAAGAAGAACCCCGAGCCGTCGCGCAGCCACGCGTTGACGCTCGCCTGCACGAACTCCTTGCCGATCACCGGCTTCACCTCGGCGATGCCCGGCGACATCGGGTCGATCAGCGAGATGCGCGTGTACTCGTTGCCGCCGCGTGCGTGGTGGATGGCGCACACCTTGCCGTCGGGCGACAGCGAGAATCGCGAGACCCCGTCGGGGAAGTCGGTCAGCTTGGTGCGCGTGACCTGGCCCGCCTCGTACGAGGCGGTCGCGCCCGGACTCCGGGGCGTCGTGCGGTAGAGCTGGAACACGCCGTCGGGCCAGTCGCGCTGGAGCAGCGAACCATCCGGCAGCAGCGTCGGCATGCCGGGCGTGCGGATCCTGAGGAACTGCGAGATGGACGGCGTCTCGGCGGCGGCCGAGGGCGCGGGCGCCGCGGCGGGGAGCAGCAGCCCGGCGGCGAGTGCGGAGAGCAGCAGGTTTCGGCGCATGGGACCTCGGGGTGTGGAAGGTGTCGGGGCCAGCCAACCGCCGGACGCTAGCAGAGGCGGCGCGGCGCCGGCACTCGATTCCCGCCGAGCGCCGCCAAGCCCGTGCTCAGCGCTCCACCGCGCGCCCGGTCCGCTCGATGGCGGGAAGCCCCTCGCGCTCGAGACGGACCCGGTAGAAGACCAGCCCCGCGGTTCGTTCGCGCGCGCCGGGCCGTGTCAGCACGCCGCGTGAGCCCGCTTCCGCCTGGCGCAGGCCGCGATGGATCCTCCGTCCCATCGCATCGAACAACTCCCAGTGGAGCCGTCCCGGGATCGCCGTCTCGTAGAGCAGCGCCAGCGCGCCCGAGGGATTCTGGCGCGGCCACACGGCGAACCGCCCGCTCGCGCCATCCTCCCCGCCCACGCCGACGCGCGAGGTGAGTTCGAGCTGATCGGCGCCGCGATCCGTGTGCAGCGGAGCCCCGGTCGGACGCGGGTCGCCCTCGAGGTCGTCGGTCACCGCGAGGTCGGGGGACACGGCGGGCACCGTGAAGCCATGCTGGTTCGCATCCGTGTGCAGCGGCCCGCCGGGCACGAGGCGGTAGAAGTCGGCGTTGTCGTCCCACGGCGGCGCCAGCGCCCACTGGGTCTGCACGAACGCGGGCACGACGCTGGCCTTCGCCAGCTGGATGAAGGGCGGCGTCGCACCGATGATCGACTGCGCGCCGGGGCCGGCGGTCTCGACGAATCCCACCGAGGCGAAGGCCACATTGTGCGACGTGACCCGCGTGGGCTGGTCCGACACCTGCGTGCGGTAGGCGACGGGCTCGGGCACGAGGGAGCCGTGGTTCGCGACGACGTTGTTGCGCAGCAGCACGAGCGAGCCCACCACGCCGGCGTCGATGCGGATGCCGTAGAGGCGATAGTCCGAGATCACGTTGTTGTAGAGCCGGAGCGCATTGGCCGGATCGTTGAAGTTGAGCGCATCGATCCCGAAATCGAACGTGCCCGGCGTGCGGGCGAACAGGATGTTGTTCCGAAGCGTGACCTCGGTGGGATACGTCATGAACACATTGGCCCAGTTCGCGGTGCCGGTGCTGGTGGCGTTGGACCCGATCCGGCAGCGCTCGATGAGCACCTGCGAGCAGACGTCGAGCTTCACGAGGTGGTCGCCGTTGGTCAGATTGCGCACGATGTCGAGGTCCCGCAGGGTCACGTGCCCGGCATTCAGCATCGCGATCACCGGCACCGTCGGCGCGTTGTTCACGATGCTCGCGCGGCCGAGCCCGGCCGCCGGCCGGATGACCAGCCGCCGCGCGGGGCCGAACGCGGCGCCGATGTCGATGGGGCTCGTCGTCGTCACCGGCGAGACGCTGATGGTGATCGTGTTCTCGAGGTCGGGGCTCAGCGCCGCGGCCGCCACCGCGGCCTGCAGCGTGGCGTGCGTGACCGGCACGTCGAGGTCGAGGGCACGGGCGGGTCCGCTGGCGAGCATCAGCAGACAGAGACCCGCAGCGGAGGGGAATCGGTTCGCGGCCATGGCGCCTCCGGGAATCCGCGCGCGAGGGTGCGCGCCACCGGACTCTGCTCCCGCGGAGGCGCGCCGGGCAAGCCCTGTTCCGCGGGGGGGGCGGACCCGACCCGATGCGGGGCACGCCGCCCCCGGCCGTGGCCCGCCCGAGCGGAGCGCGCGGGCAAGCGCACGGAGGGCCGGGCGCCGTCTGCGCGCCCGGCCCGTGCGGTGCGAACGAGGCGCTACTTGGCCAGTCCGAACATCACCGAGGAGACCCAGCCCTCGTTGCCGAGCTCGTCGGAGACCTTCCACCACACGCCCTCCTTCTCGCCCGTCGGGTACAGCATCATCCCGGCGTCGAGGTCGCGCACGACCGACGACTTGGGATCGGGCTTGGAGTACATGCGGCCCGGCTTGGACATGGTGACCGACTGCGAGACGTTGTCGGCCTTGGCGTCGGGGGCGTTGGCCTGGAGTTCGGCGACCAGGTTCTTCACCGCGTCGAGGTAGGCCATCGCCACGACCTGCCCGATCTCGGTGTTGGAGTAGCTGCTCGCGCCCAGAGCGGCGAAACCGCCGAAGTAGCTGCCGGCGCCGGCGCCCCAGCCGAGGTTGGTCTTCTTGGCGTGCCCCTGCACGATCGCGACCTGCTCGGTGGAGCGGATGTCGGTCAGCGTGAGCACGACGTCGGCCGTCTTGCTCTTGAGGTTCACGCCGCCCACCAGCGCGCCGGCCCGTCCGCCGACGAGGCCGCCGATCGCGGCGCCGACGCGGCTGCCGCCCGAGTTCCGGTTCTTGTTCACGAGGTCGGGCACGAGCACGTAGTCGGCCGCCTTCATCTGACCCTTGCCGACGTTCGAGTTCACGCGCATCTCGCCCGAGCCCGCCAGCGCGCGCTCGGCCTTGGCGGCATCGAGCCCCTTGCCGCGGTCCAGCAGCGTGAAGCACTTGCACTCGTTGAGATACGCCTTGATGACCGCCTCGGGCGACTCGAGCCCGTAGGACGTCCACCACTTCTGCTCGGGCTCGTGCACGGCGAGCGTGCCGAGCTTCTTGGCGCACACGGGCATCGGCCCGTCCTTGACCTTGTCGGCCTTCTCCTCGGCACGCGCCGGGGCATGCCATCCGGCGAGAGCCGCGGCGAGCGCGAGCACGGCGGTGCAACGGAGCAGCGAGGTGGGTCGGTTCACGAGGGCATCCTCCCCTGGGCGGACCTGCGGTCCGGGTTCGTCGCAGGGCGCGGCTCCCCACGCGCTCGGTCGAGCGGGCGGGGAACCGGGCCCGGTGGCCTTCGACGGGCATTGCGCGAGGACGCGGCC
>CAZMQP010000114.1:0-7603 GCA_964568385.1 uncultured bacterium | reverse complement strand
AGCGTCGCCTGCCCCCACTCGATGTCGAAGTCGGGGTAGCCCGTGCGGTTGTAATTCATGTGGTGCTCCAGGCAGGCGCGCATGGAGTCCACCATCACGCTCGAGAGCCCCGGCAGCCGCGCCAGCATGCGCGCGCCCTCGATCGGATGACGGCGCATGAGCATCCACTCGTGGGCATCGAGCGCGCCCGGCTTGCGCAGCACCTCGCCCGGCACGCTCATCTTGCCGAGGTCGTGCAGCAGCCCCGCGACGCCCACGTCGGCGAGCGACTGGCGCGGCAGTCCCAGCGTCTGCCCCATGCCGATCGAGAGCACGGACACGTTGACGCAGTGCGCGTACGTGTACTCGTCGTGGTCCTTGAGCGCGGTCAGTCCGACGATCGAGTAATCCTGCTTGAGGATGCTGTCCACAATCGGCTGCACGAGCCGCTTGGCATGGCGCAGGTCGGGGCGGCCCGTCTGCCGCGCACGCAGCACGATGCGCTTGGCGCCGGCCACCGCGCGCCAGAACACGCGGCGTGCGCGGCCGCGCGCGGCCTCGGGCGACTTGGACGCCTCGCTCAGGTCGCGGCCGACCTCCTCGGCGTCGAGGTCGGACGCCTCCACCGTGACGATGTGCTCGACCGCGGCCTCGGCCACCAGTTCAGGCAGCTTCCCGGCCAGCGACGGATCGTCGGCGGCGAGGAACACCTGGAAGAACCGCTCCACCTCGGCCTCGCCGACGCCGCTCAGGAACCGCAGGCCGCCGATGCGACGCCGCTCGAACTCCGACATGAGCGCGTGGTACGCGCCGAGGTTCTGCGACGTCGCCTTCACGCGGACGCCGTTCAGGTAGAGGTAGTCGGCCACCACCACGAGCGCGGCCTCGTCCTCGTCCTCGAGCAGTTCGCGGAGCAGCGCCATGAAGTCGGTCATCTGCCGCTGGAACGCCTGGTTCGACACGTCGTAGGTGCGGGCGGTGCGCAGCAGCGCGATCAGCCGCAGCAGCATCGGGCCGCCGAACGCCGCCAGGTCGCGCTCGCCGTCGCCGGCCGGGTCGTGGCTCATGCCGCCTCCGCGATCGAGAGCGCCGTGAGGCACGCCTGACGGACCGGCTCACGGCGCGAGGCGGCGCCCCGGTGCAGGATGGTCAGCGCGAAGGGGGTGCCGATGAGCGCCATGCAGCGCGCGATCGCGTGGCGGTGGACCTCATGCTCGCGGTCGAGCCAGTTGCCCTTGAGCAGCTCCTGCTCGAGCTCGGGCAGGATCTCATCGCCGCCGATCGAGGCGATCGCCGCGTAGATGGCGCGGCGCTCCTCCACCGGCCGCTCGAAGAACCGCTCCTGCCGCACGAACGCGAACACGAACCGGGCGGTGGCCGGATCGCGGGCGCCCGAGAGCTGGCGCAGGATCTGCGCGAACAGCCGGCTGTCGGCCGCATCCAGCGCGCGGATGAGCACGGGGCGCGCATGCACGAGGTCGGAGTTGGCCAGCGCCGCCACGACGGCCGCGTGCACGCGCGGGTCCCCGTGCCGCAGGGCCGTCTGCAGCAGTCCGGCGACCGACGGCCCGCCGATCCATCCGAGGATGGTGACGATGTTGCGGACGACGAACCAGCGCGGGTCCGAGAGCCATGGGGCGAGCCGTTCCGGATTGGCCCGGCAGCGCCGCGCGAGCGCGTCCGCGAACGCGATGCGCGCCTCCTGCCGCTGGCTGTCGCAGAGCAGCAGCGCGACCCAGTCGATCCCCGGATCGCCGAGCTCGGCGGCCAGCGCCAGGCACTCGGCCACCTGCGGCATCTCCTGGCGGTCGAGGTGCTCGACGCAGCGCGCGATCGTGACCGGCTGCAGCAGCTCCTGCACGAAGGTCTCCTCGGACCAGCCCGTCTGGCCCGCCTCGCGCACGAGCCGCAAGGCGTCACTGGCATCGCCCCAGCGGCCGGAGGCGAGCGCCGCACGCAGCACGCGCGGCAGGAACTGCAGCATCTCGGTGCGGTCGTCGGCGGTCGCGGTCGCGTGGAGGCAGGCGTGCGCGATCGCGATGGCCGCCGAGACGGCGGGCACCCGGTGCTCGGCGGCGTACTCGGCGCAGAAGCGCTCGACCTCGGCCGGCGCCAGCGCATCCAGTTCGGCATAGGTGGCCTCGACCTCGATCGTGAGGTCGCCCAGCATCCAGTCCTCGCTGCGCTCCTCGTGGTCGAGGCCGGTGGCCACGACCTCGTCGCCGACCTCCTCCGCGTGGATCTCCGCGGCGGCCGGCCACGGGATCAGGGCGGCATGGGGATCGTCGCCGGCCGCGGCCGGCTCGGCGCCGCCGACGTCGCCCTCGGCCGGGATGTAGTCGATGAACACGTGCCGCAGGTCGGCTTCCCACAGCAGCGTCACCAGGTCGTCGCCCTCGGGGTTCTGCCCGCTCACCGACAGCACCGAGTCCACGATGGTGGCCAGTTCGGCTGGGAGCACGCCGCTCTCGAACGTCAGCGCGCGGACCCCGTCGCGATGGAACACGAACGCGAGGTTGTCCTCCCGCGAGCGCGACGGATGCAGGGACACGCCGTCACAGGTGACGTCGTCGGCCTGGAACCGGATGGTGAACGATCCGAACTCGCCGAGCAGGCGCTGCAGCGCACCGAACAGCTCGTCACGGAACTTGAGCACGGTCGGGTTCGCCGCGTCGTAGAGCCGGCAGGTCTTGAGCGTCCGCCCCAGCTGCGCCACCCAGGCGCCCACCGCCTTGACGGCGGGGTCGCTCAGCGTGCGTGGGGCGGACTCGCTCACCCGGTCACCGGGGCGGGCGTGGATGTGCATCGCGCTCGAACTCCTCCGTGGGCTCGCTCGTCTGGGGCTCGTTCCGGTATCGGCCCCCCGGCGCCGGCGCTTGAGGCGGGAAGCAGCGTCTATCCTGCATTCCCACATACGGATGCAACGTCCGCCGGCCCCGCTCGCGCGGCCCGGGCTCCGGCCCCGCTGGCCGCCCCGGGGGTCTGCACCCTAGCTTGGGGGCATGAACGAACCCGCCGCCCCCTCCGTGCGCGCCCCGGTGCGCCTCGTCGAGATCACCCGCGCCGACGTGCGGCGGTGGTGCGCGCTCGCCGTCTCGCCCGAGCAGACACGATTCGTCGCCAGCGTCGCCGTGAGCATCGCCGAGGCGCACTTCGCCCCCGAGGCGTGGTTCCGCGGCATCGCGGCCGGCGACGAGCCCGCGGGGTTCGTCATGCTGAGCATCAAGCCCGACGTCCCCGAGTACTACCTGTGGCGATTCCTCGTGGACCATCGCTTCCAGCGCAGCGGCGTCGGCGGCGCCGCGCTGGCGCTGGTGATCGACCACGTGCGCGCGCTCGGGGCGCCGCATCTGGAACTCAGCTACGTGCCCGGCGAGGGCTCGCCGGAGCCCTTCTACCGCAGGTTCGGTTTCGAGCCGACCGGCGCGGTCGAGGAGGGCGAGGTGGTGATGCGGCTGGCGTTCGCCCGCGAGGGCGGTCCGGCCTGAACACCGACGAGGCGCGAACCCGTGGGGGTCCGCGCCTCGTGCCGGGATGACGTGCCGAGCGCTGCCGGTCGCGTCAGTTGAAGTAGAAGTGGAAGCCGATGCTCGAGAGGCCGAAGTCCTCGCTGACGATCTGCGTGTACTTGCCGCCCGCGTCATCGGGATCGACCGACTTGAACACGAGGCCGTGGCCGGCCTGGATGCTGAAGCGGTCGGTGAAGAAGTACTCCACGCCGAAGGTGCCGCTCACCCAGAACTGCGTGACCTTGTTGTCGGGCTCGGCGGTGGTGGGCTCGGGGGTCGAGGCGAAGCTCACACCCGGGCGGACGTAGAACTTGGCGTTGCCCGACTCGGCCGCCACGATCGGCACACCCGCGTCGACGATGAAGCCGGACTGCGAATCGCCGCCATCGGGCGACGTGATGTCGAAGCCGACGCCGAGATCCACGGCGATCTTCTCGGACAGCCACGCGCGGCCGCCGACGGGCGCTTCGGGACGGAAGTAGCCGAGGCCGAGCTTGGTGCCCTCGGCGAACGACGGAGCAGCGGACAGCGCGATCAGGACGGCAGCGGCCAGCGAGGTACGGAGCTTCATGGGGATCCTCCGGAGGAGTGCGAACGTCGTGAGCCGGGGCGGGACTTTCCCAGCCGTGAGGCGCTATGGATGCCGCAGCGCTCGAACGGTTTCAGCCCGATCCACGCCTTTGCAGCCCCTTGTCCGACCGGCCCCAGGGCGCGCACACGCCACCCCGGTTCAGCGCGTGAGTTGCCGCTTTCGCCCCCACACCGCGAATCCCGCCGCGGCCAGGAGCATCGCGCCGTAGCCGAGCCAGGTGCCCGGCCCGCGCGGCACGACCACGCCGGTGAAGTCCGCGAACTCGACGCCATTCAGGGGTCCGAGGTACCAGGCGAACAGCCACAGCACCTCGAACAGACGGCCGCCTCCGCTCCACGCACCGCAGGCGAGCGCGAGGAGCGGCGCCAGCAGCGCGCACACGGCCCAGCCGGCGAAGGCGGCCGGCTCCCCGGCGAGCGCCAGCCGCACGACGCCCGTCAGTCCGACCGCCACGCCCACCGAGGCGCCCGCGAGCACGCTGGCGGGCAGGGTGCGCCGAAGCGGCCGGGCACAGGAGAACATCACGCTGGCGACCTCGTCGCGCACCTCGCGATGGCCGAGCGCGGACCACACGAACACGGGCCAGAAGGCGGCGATCGGCAGCACGACGCGGCGCACGCCCTCGAGCGGCGTGACGAGCCCGGCGATCGCCAGCGCCACCGCGCCCGCGTACCACCAGAGCCGCTGGCCCCGGAGCAGCAGGCGCAGTTCCGCGAGCCAGAGGGCATGGAAGCGGAACGAGGCGGTGGCCGGTGACAGCGCACGCCGGGCGGCGCGCATGCGGCCCTCGTGCGGATCGCGCGCCGCGCGGCCCGAGCCTCCACCGAAGCGCGGCCGACGCGCGGCCAGCGCGCCCGAGGCGTGCTCGAAACGGTCGAACGGCAGCGCCGCCGAGCCCACCAGCGCCATGCCCGCGAGGAGCCACACCCATCGCGCCCACACGAGTTCGAGGTCCACGGGCAGCCCCCTCCACTCGAAGCGGCGCGTCGGCATCCGGCGGAATCGTTCGCTCACGTTGACGCCCATGCTGAAGGACGTGGAGTCGCTCACGACTCCGGGGTAGGCGGCGTCACAGGCTTCGCGCACGTGCCTGGCCACGAGGGCGGCGCCGGTGACGTCGCGCGCGGGCGAAGCACCCCCGTCCCGCATGCCGGCCGAGGCCATGATCGCGCCGAGCAGCACGAACCAGACCGGGTTGCCCGCGCCCCCGCGAAGCACGGGCGTGCTGTCGAAGAAGACCGCCGCCCCCGCCACGAACACCGCCACGGGCAGCGTGATGAGGAGGTAGGGCAGCAGCATCGCGACAGGATCGAAGCGCACGTCCTCGCCGAGGACGCGCTGCATCACCATCGCCGACACGAGCACCACGCCCGCCATGCTCATCAGCACGATCACGTGGCTCATCGCCTTGGACGCCAGGTAGGCGATGCGGCTCATGCGGGTCGCCCCCAGGATCGCGCCGACGCCCGAGCGGCGGTCGCGCTCGATCGTGCCGCGCACGAGGTAGAAGCCCACGAACAGCAGATAGATCCCGGTCAGGATCGCCGTGAGCGCGCCCACCCACTCGGGGCCGTAGCTCGGACGATGGAGGTCGTCGATCACGAACGTACGGTAGCCGGCGCCGTCGGGCGGCAGCATGCCGTGCCCCAGCCACACCATGACGAAGAGCGAGATCAGGAACCCCGGCCTTCGCGTGCGCTCGAGCACGTCGGCCCACGCCAGCCTCAGGAGTCGCATGCCGCGGATCGTCAGCGCCGGGCCGCGGCGCGGGCGCCGTCGAGGTGATGGAGATAGGCGTCCTCGAGCGAGGGCGGGACCGGCCGCGCCTGCGGATGCGGCGAGTCACCGCTCACCACGCGTGCGATCAGTGCGTCACCCCGCCGCTGCGTGCCGCCCACCCGGTGGCGCTCGCCGAACGCCGCCATCTCGGCGGCGGGCAGCGACACCTCCCACACATGCCCGGCGGTGGCGGCGAGCAGCGACTCGGGGCTCCCGTCGGCCGCGAGCCGGCCCTCGGCGAGCACCGCGATGCGCTCGGCCGCGGCCTCGACGTCGGACACGATGTGCGTGGAGAGCAGCACGATCCGCGAGCCCGCGAGGTCGAGCAGCAGGTTCCGGAACCGCACGCGCTCCTCGGGATCGAGTCCCGCCGTCGGCTCGTCCACGATCAGGAGCTGCGGGTCGTTGAGCAGCGCCTGGGCGATGCCGACGCGCTGCCGCATGCCGCCCGAGAAGCCGCCGAGCGGCCGCAGTCGCGGCTCGGCGAGGCCGACCATCTCGAGCAGTTCGGTGATGCGCCGCCTGGCGCTCGCGGGATCGAGCCCCTTGGCCGCGGCGATGTACTCGAGGAACTCGACCGCGTTCAGGTGCGGATAGACGCCGAAGTCCTGCGGCAGGTAGCCGAGCACCGCGCGCAGGCGGTCGGGTTCCCTCGCGAGGTCGGTGCCGTTCCACCGCACGCGGCCCCGTGAGGGCCGGGTGAGCGCCGCGAGGATGCGCATGAGCGTGGACTTGCCGGCGCCGTTGGGCCCGAGCAGGCCGGTGAGCCCGGGCGTGAGCGTGAGCGTGACGCCTTCGAGCGCCCAGCCGCGGCCCGGGTACAGCTTGCCGACATCCTCGATCTCGAGCTGCATGGGGGGAGGCCTCCAGGGTTCGGACCTTCCCCTCTACGACAGACAACGCGGCTGGGTTTCGTGGTGCCTAGCGGACGATCGCCACCTTGACCGCTCGCGACTCCGCGCCCCCCGATGCCCGGACCTGCACGAAGTAGAGGCCCGGACGCAATCGAGCAGCTTCGGAGGCCCCCACGGAAAGCACATCCATTCCCAAGCCCGCCGCCGTGAAACGGCGCCGCAGGACGACTCGTCCTTGAAGATCCAGTGCGCGCAACTCGAGCGGGCCGGCGCCGGCGCCGGTCAGTTCGTACCTCAACTCGGCATCCGCAGGGTTGGCCACGACCGACCGTAGGCCGAGCACTTGTGTGCGAGGCAGCCACTCGCTGCTCGGCTCGCTCTCCCAGAGATACCGCGTATCCCGGCACTCGCGTCGGACGCGATACCGTAGTCGCGCGCCGCTCGGCGCCGAACGGTCCACGAAGACGAGATCCAACCCATCGCCGGCGACCACTCGCTCGAGCGGCTCATACGGCCCCCCATTCTGCGAGCGCATCACACGCCAGGCGCTCTCGGGCGTTCGTGTGCTGAGCGTCCAGCCGACACGCGGGGAACCGGCCGACTCGGCGAGCGTCGGTGCGGAGCAAGTGGTCGTCGAGTAGGTGTGCAGCCAGAAGGTCCCATCGTAGAACTGCGACCATGAGAGCCACACGTCGCCGTTCTCGTCGCGCGCGACGAATGGAATCAGCGCGCCCCACGAGCCCGGCACCCACTCCCCGCGCCCATAGCGGCCGGAGTCCGGAACCGCGACATGGGCGACCATGCTGCCATTGCGGGAGTTGTAGGAGCTCGCCGAGAGAACCGGCAGCGGGCGAGGATCGAGGCTCATGTCGGCCGAGTAGAGGAGGTAG
>CAZMQP010000113.1:3719-7672 GCA_964568385.1 uncultured bacterium | reverse complement strand
ACGGGCCGGCGCTGCTCGAGGCGTTCGACGACTTCCGCCGCCGCGCCGGCAGCGAGGCCCATCCCGAGGTGTTCCGGGCCGAGGTGCGCGAGCGGCTCGGCGTGGATCTGCTGCCCAGCGCCGAGGCGCGCTGACGCCAACGGGGGGGCCGGGAGGCCGCCCGCCTTGGTCTGGAGGGGCGGTCGCGGGCCCGGCGCGGTGTCCCGAGGGCGGGAGGGCCCTGCCGAGGGGCGGGCGACGGCGGCTCGCGAGCAGATTCCCCGTGCGGTTCCGAGGGTGGCGTTCGTTATCATCCAAGTGGCCCCGGGATCCTGCGGATCCGTGATGCCGGGCCGCCTTCGTCGTCCCACGGAGGAGCGGCGCCGCCGCCGCGATCCGATCCCAGGCCCCCCACCGAGGTCCGCCATGACCCTCCGTCCCGCCCTCCTCGCCGCGGCGCTGCTCGCCGCTCTGGCCGCTCCCTCGCAGGCCCAGGTGGTCCAGATCACCGGCAACGTCACCTCCAATGCCACGTGGGGGCCCACCGGCACCGTCGTGGGCACGGTGTTCTGGGTGCGCAACAGCATCGCCATCAACGCGGGCGTGACGCTTCACATCCAGCCGGGCGTGGTGGTGAAGTTCGATCCCTCGCGCTCGCTCACCGTGAACGGCTCGCTCAAGGCCATCGGCCTCTCGGGGGCCAACCAGAGCATCATCTTCACCTCGATCCGGGATGACAACGCCGGCGGCGACACGAACGGTGACGGCAATGCCACCTCGCCCTCGGCATCGGACTGGCAGTGGATCGTCTTCCCAGACGCCAGCACCGACTTCGCCTCGCGGCTCGACTACTGCGACCTCCGCTACGGCGGCGGATCCACGAGCGGCGTGCTGCAGTTCGTGAGTGCCAGCGACTCGGTGAGCAACTCGGTCATCCGGCGCTCCCACTACGGCGTGGACTGCGTCGGTACCGCCGCGCCCGCGCTCGTGAACACCAGCATCGAGGCCTCGACGCAGACGCCCATCGTGCTCGACTTCACGGCGGCGCCGGTGCTCTCGAGCCTGGTGTTCTCGAGTGCCAACAACGGCTACGACGCCTTCGGCATCCGCGGCGGCACGCTGACCGGCACCGCCACGCTGCCCAGGCGAGGCGCCATCGTCGGGGCCAATCCCATCTCGAACGTCACCTACGTGCTGCTCGGCTCGCTCACCATCAACGTGGGTGCGACCCTCACGATCCAGCCCGGCGTGGTCATCAAGCCCATCGGCGGCGGCGTCATCACCGTGAACGGCGAACTCCTCATGAACGGCACGGCGGCGGTGGGCGACACCATCACCATCACCTCGATACATGACGACACGTTCGGCACGCCGCTCGACACCAACAACAACGGCTCCATCACCGCGCCCAACCGGGGCGATTGGAACCGCGTCGTCTTCAATGCGGGCTCGACCGGCTCGGTCTCGCGCTGCCGGCTGCGCTTCGGGACCAACTCCGCGACCCAGGGGATGGTCGAGATGACGAACGTCTCGATCCCGGTGACGAACTCGATCTTCAGCGAGGGGAGCCACGGCCTCGCCATCTTCGGCGTCTCGAATCCCGTCATCTCGAACGTGGCGATCCAGAACGGCTCCTCAACGCCGATCCTCATGTCGGTGTCGGCGAATCCCACGTTCACGAACATCAGCTTCCTCGCCAATGCCGTCACCGCGCTCGGCATCCAGGGCGAGAGCGTCGCCACCGACTCGCGGCTCGCCCTGCGTTCGATCGCGGGCTACACGAACATCACCTACTACATCATGAACGGCCAGCTCCGCATGCTCAGTCCGGCGGTGCTGCGCATCGACCCGGGCATCGTGGTCAAGAACCAGATGTTCAGCGGCGGCATCGTCGTGGACGGCGGGCTCGTGGCCGACGGCAAGCCCGACAGCCTCATCGTGTTCACCTCCGAGCGCGACGATCTGTACGGCAACCCGCCCGACACCAATGGCGACGGTTCCACCACGGCGCCGGCGGTGGGCAATTGGCAGTACATCCGCTTCAATCCCACCTCCAATGACGCCGTGAGCGTGCTCGACCACTGCCGCATCACCTACGGCTCCTACTTCAGCGGCGACTCGTGGTCGCCGGCTGTCTGGATGACGAGCGCTGCGGCGCCCATCACCAATTGCTTCATCTCGCGGGCCAACTACGGTGTCCGCTTCGATGGCGACTCCAACGGCCCGATCTCGAATTGCAGCATCAACAATTGCGTGCAGGCCCCCATCGTGATGTCGGCCCAGTCGGATCCCGCCATCGCGACGAACAACAGCTACTCCACCAACGGTTTCAATGCGCTGGCGCTGATCGCCGAGACGCTCTCGGGCAATGCGCGCCTGCGCTACCGCAGCGGCGTGGGCAGCCCCACGTTCGCGTACCTGCCGACCGGGACGATCACCGTGCCGAGCGGCGTCACGCTGACGGTGGATCCGCAGGTGGTGCTCAAGCCCACCGGTGCGTTCATCATGTTCTCGATCTCGGGCGCCCTCAACATGGTCGGGAGCAACAACACCACCGGCCGGATCATCGTGACCTCACGGCGTGACGACAATCCGGGTTTCGGCGGCGACACGACGCCCAACGACGCGAGCACGCCGCAGACCGGAGATGTCGGGGGGATCGAATTCAACGACACGGCCGTGGATGCCCAGTGTGTGGTGCGCCATGTGCTGTTCCAGTTCGGCGGCAATTCCAACACCAATGGCGTATTCCAGATCAACAGCGCCGCGCCGCGGCTGGCGCAGCTGGAGTTCTTCCAGAACGGCACCGCCTTCACGATCACCGGCTCGTCCACGCCCAGCATCGACTCGACCTCCATCCTCAACTGCACGCAGCTGCCCATCGTGGCGTCGCTGGTGAGCAATCCCTCGTTCGCGAACATCACGTTCGCCAACAACCAGTACCTCGCCTACGGCATCCTGGGTGAGACCATCGCGCAGGACGTGCGCACGCGGGTGCGGAGCATCGGCGGCTACTCCAACCTCAACTACGCGCTCGCGGGCAACGTCACCATCGCGTTCGGCGCCAAGTGGACCATCGACCCCGGCGTCGTCCTCAAGATGGGCCGGCTGTTCATCGATCCGCTCGGGAACACGATCAACATCGACGGCACGCTCGTGGCGGACGGCAAGCCCGACAGCCTGATCGTCTTCACCTCCACGGCCGACGACCAGTGGGGGCAGGACGTGCGCGGCGACGGCGCCGCGAGCCAGCCCACGCCCGGAAACTGGCAGAGCGTGCGGTTCAATGCGGTGAGCAACGACCTGCTCTCGGTGGTCGACCATTGCGTGTTCCGCTTCGGCGGCTACTCGGAGGGCGCGCTCACCTTCACCAATGCGGGCCAGACGGTGACCAACACCCGGCTGACCCAGAACTCCACGACCGCCGTCACCATCGATGGCAACTCCACACCCACCTTCATCAACTGCTTCATGGATTCCACCGCCTCGGGGCCTCCGGTGATGATGTCGCTGGTGAGCGAGCCCGTCTTCACCAACGTCCAATTCCTGAAGAACGCCTACACCGCGCTCGGGGTGCTCCCCGAGAACATCGCGCAGGACGTGCTGTGGAAGATCCGTGCCGTGGCGGGCCGCAACAACATGCCGTATCTGCTGAACGGCACGGTCACGGTCGGGCTCGGGGCGACGATGCAGCTGCAGCCCGGACTCATCGTGAAGCTGCTGTCGGGCGGGCTCACGATCCAGCGCGCCGTGCAGGCGCTCGGACGCACCAAGCCGGACAGCATGATCGTGTTCACCAGCGTCCGCGACGACTTCTATGGCGGCGACACCAACATGGACAGCACCGCCACCTCGCCGGCCGTGAGCAACTGGAGCCAGATCCTGATCGAGGGCACCGCCATCGACGCCCAGTGCCAGTTCCGCAACATGGTGGTGCGCTACGCCACCTACGGGTTCCGCTGCGTGAACTCGGC
>CAZMQP010000113.1:2208-3619 GCA_964568385.1 uncultured bacterium | reverse complement strand
GGCAACAACGTGGACTACGTGCCGTTCGCCACCACCGGCATCGTCAACCCGCTGCTCGGCGACGTGAGCCTGAACGGCCGCGTCCTCGCCTTCGACGCCTCGCTGGTGCTGCAGCACCTGGTGAGTGCCGTCGTGCTGAACCCGCTGCAGCTGCTGGTGGCGGATGTCTCGGGCACCGCGGGGGTGTCGGCGTTGGATGCCTCGCTCATCCTGCAGTACGCCGCCGGCATCATCCCGAGCTTCCCCGCCAACACCAACAAGTCCGGCCAGGCGCCGGACCCGGCGGTGGCGCAGGCGCTGGCCCGCGCGGACGGCGACTTCGAGCTGACGCTCGGCGAATGGCGGCGAGCGGGCGGGCACTGGGAGCTGCCGGTGCGTGTGGAGGGTGGCGCGGCCGTGTACGGGCTCGAGCTGACCCTCGACGGGGTCACGGCGGCGCTGGAGGGTGCCGCGGTCCCCGAGGGCGCGATGCATGCGGTGCATGCCGAGCGCGACGCCGTGCATCTGGCGCTCGCCTCGGCCGAGGGGCTCGCGACCGGCGAGGTCGCCGTGATCCGGGTGGGGGCGGGCACCGAGGCGCCGGCCCGGCCGCGGCTGGCGTTCGCGCGCGTCAACGAGCGGACGGTGCGCGAGGCGTCGCCCGTGGCGGCGCCGCGTACCACCGCGTTCGCGCGGCCGTTCCCCAATCCCGCGAACGGCCCGGTGCGCCTCGCGCTCGCCATCGCGAGCACCGAGGAGGGCGAAGCCGCCGACGTGCAGGTGCTCGATGTGTCCGGCCGCACCGTGCGCCAGCTCGCCAAGAGCGCGCTGGCGGTGGGTGAACACGCCTGGGTGTGGGACCAGCGCGGCGACGATGGCCGCCGCGTGCCGCCCGGCATCTACCTGGTGCGCGCACGGACGCGCACGCTCGACGCCACGCACCGTCTGATCGTCATTCGCTGAGCCGGGGGGACGCCGTCATGCGCACACCTCGCTCATTGATTCGGGCCGCTGTGGCCGCGGCGCTGCTCGCCGCGGCCCCGGCGGCGGCCGTCCAGGTGGCCACGGGCAGTGGCGCCGGGCTGGCCGGCCAGACTGTGGACATCGCGCTCTCGGTCACCAATACGACCGGGCTCGCCATCCGCTCGTTCCAGTTCGACCTGCAGTACAACGGCAGCCTCGTCACCGCCACCGACGTGCTCGAGGCGGGCACGCTGGTGGGGAACGCCGGCTGGGGCGACGCCGCATTCGATGTGGACATCCTCTCCGGTTCGACGCGCCGCATCCGTGTGGCTGCGGCGGGAGTGAACGCGCTCACCGGCTCGGGCACGCTGCTCCTGCTGCGGTTCGCCATCTCGCCCACGCAGCTGACGGCCAACAGCACGGCGCTCACCCTGACGTCGCTCGAGTTCAACGAGGGCTCTCCCAACGA
>CAZMQP010000113.1:0-2198 GCA_964568385.1 uncultured bacterium | reverse complement strand
ATCAACGCCACGCCGATCATCACGGTGAGCCCCAACTCGGCCACCGTGGTGCGCGGCAACACCCAGGCCTTCAGCGTGTTCGGCAGCGTGACGCCGCCCGTCAACTGGTTCACCACCGATCCCGCCATCGCCAGCATCTCCGGCACCGGCGTGCTGACCGGCGTGGCGCCGGGCAGGGTGCGGGTGTTCGCCGTGGATGCCGCCGGGCGGCGCGACACCACCGACTCGGACATCCTCGTGCGCGGCATGTCCATGACCGTGGGGCCGGCCAGTGTGTTCGTCTCGAATCCGGGCTCCATCCCGGTCACCGTCTCGGACCTGACCGGACTCGGCATCCGCGCGGGCCAGTTCACCCTCAACTTCGCGGCCAACCGCTTCACCGTCACGGGCGTCAGCACGCCCCCCGGCACGCTGCTCGACGGCTACGGCCCCGTCGGGTTCAGCTCGGGCGCCACCAGCGTGACCGTGGACTTCGCCGGCACCTCGGATCTGGCCGGCGGCGGCGTGCTCTGCCATCTCGACATCCTCGCCGGCGCCCAGGCGGGGGGCGTGTCCCTCAACTTCGGCGAGGCCCTGTTCAACGAGGTGATGCCGGCGCTCACCACCAACGGCTTCATCACGCTGACCGGCCTGCCGACGCTCACGGTGTCGCCCGACCAGACCACGCTGCTCGTGGGGCAGACGCGGCAGTTCACCGTCTCGGGCGGCGCCACCGCGCCGCTCGCCTGGAGCGTGCTGGATCCCGCGGTCGGCAGCATCTCGCCCACCGGGCTCTTCACGGCGGCGCAGGGCGGCATGACCAAGGTGCAGGTGGTGGACGCCGTGGGCGCCAACGACCAGAACACGCTGGTGGACGTCTACGACTTCCGCGCCGAGCTCGACACCGTCTCGGCGCCGCCAGGCGCCACGGTGCACATCCGCATGGAGAGCGACCGGCCGCTCGACCCATTGGGTGTGTACGCGGCGCAGTACGCCGTGACATTCCCGGCCACCCACATCACCGACGTGACCACCTCGGGCGCGGGCATGATCGGGGCGTGGATGCCCGACGTGATCACCCGGCGGCCGAGCCCCGGGCGCATCGAGGTGACCTCGGCGGGCGGCGCACCGCTCACGGGCGGCGCCACCATGCACACGCTCGTCTTCACGCTGTCGCCCTCGGCGCCGCCCGGGATCGACATCCCGCTCACGTTCACGAGCCTGCTGTGCAACGAGGGCGCGCCGCGGGCGCAGATCGGCAACGGCCTGATCCGCGTGCGCACCACAGTGGATGCCCCGGTGCCCTCGGCGGCAGCGCTGTCGCTGGCCCCCGCGTGGCCCAATCCGGCGCGCGATCGCTCGCGCCTCGCCTTCAGCCTGCCGCAGGGTCCCGCCCGCGTGCGGCTGCGCATCCACGGCGCCGATGGCCGCGTGGTGCGCACGCTGCTCGATGGCGAGTTCCCGGCGGGCCCCGGCTCGGCCGAGTGGGACGGCGCCGACGACCGCGGCGGCCGCGTGCCGGCCGGCCTCTACTTCGTGAGCCTCGATGCCCTGGGGCAGAACCTCACCCGCAAACTGGCGGTGGTGCGATGATCCGCTCCCGTGCAGCACTCCTGACCTGCGTGTTCGCGCTGGCGGCCGCGCCGCTCGCCGCACAGACGCTCGCCGTGGTCGCCCCGACCGTGACCGCCGCCCCCGGCGCCACGGTGGATCTGCCGATCGAGACCGTGCCCGGCCCCGCGGGCCTCGGCATCGTCGGCGTGCAGGTGCGCATGGAACTCGGCGCCTCGGTGATCCAGTCGTCGTCGTTCGTGACGGGGGAGGGGTTCCTGTGGACGTGGGGCACGCCGGCGCGCAACGCGACCGCGTCATTCGCCGTGGCCGCCGCCGCCGGCACCACGCCGGTGCCCGCCGGCACCGACCGGCTCGCCACCGTGCGCGTGGTGATCCGGGCCGACGCGCCGATCGGCACCGACCTGCCGCTCACGCTGAGCACCATGCAGTTCAACGAGGGCAGCCCCGCGGCCGAGGTCACGCACGGACTGCTTCGCATCCGCACCGGCACGGTGTCGGTGACGCCGCCGGCCAGCGGCCGGCTCGCGCTCGCCGCGCCCGCTCCGAGCCCGGCACGCGTGGGCACGCGCATCGCGTTCACGCTCCCGCACTCGGGACGCGCGGTGCGGCTCGACATCGTCGGCGTGGACGGCCGCCGCGTGCGC
>CAZMQP010000112.1:0-7706 GCA_964568385.1 uncultured bacterium | reverse complement strand
AGGACGGCTCGGTGCTCGAGTTCACCGCCATCGCCCGACTCGACACCCCGGTGGACGTGGACTACTACCGCAACGGCGGCATCCTGCAGACGGTGATGCGGGGCCTCGTCAAGGCCTGAGCCCGCGGCCAGCGCGCGTCGGCGGGCGCGGACATCCGCGCCCGCTGGCCGCGCGCGCATCGGGCCGGCGTCAGAACGAGGCGGTGGCCGTCACCCGCAGGGTGAAGGGGGGGAGAGGATGGGTGTGGAGGTCCTCGACGCCCGCCTCCGGCTCCCCTTGGAGCCGTGAGCGATAGTAGTAGTCCACATCGCTGGCGCGGCTTCCGAGCAGGTTGAACGCCTCCGCCACGAGGCGGAGCCCCGGCGTGAACCGCCATCCGAGATCGCCGCTGAGGGTCGTCGCCGCGCGCGACCGCACCGAGCCGTCCTCGACCAGGGGACGGGCGCCGAAGTGGCGCACGCGGAGCCCTCCATGGAGCGGGGAGCCGTCCGCCACGCTCATGCCGGCCGCGACCACCCGCTCGACCGCGCCCGGGATGAGGCGGCCCTCCGTCGCTTCGTCGCGGAATCGCGCCTGCGACCAGCCGACGGAGGCGTCGAATGCGACGTTCGCGGCCGGGGTCCACTGGTGGGTGATCTCGAGCCCCTGCCGCCGGCTCGGCCGCGAGGCGGTCGTCGAGCCCGCATCCCCGACGAACAGCAGTTCGGAGTCGAGGTCGAGCCTCCAGAGGGCGACGCTGCTCTGATGCCGGGCCAGCGCCGTCGTCCGAAGTCCCACGTCCGCGCCGCGGGCGCGCACGAGGGGATCCACGCGCTGCGCCGGCTCCCCGGTGACCGGATCGACCGTGAGGGTCACGCCGCGAGCGTCGTTGCTGTGGAAGCCCGTGCCCAGGTTCGCGAACAGCACGGTCCTTCCGAACGGCCCGACCACCACCGAGGCCTTCGGGCTCACGAGCCCGGCGGTGCGGACGCCGGAGTTGGCGGCCAGGGCGCTGCGCACCGAGAAGCGGTAGGCGTCGGCGCGAAGCCCCGAGCCGAGGCGCAGCCACGGAGCGGCCTCCCAGTCGGCCTGCGCCCACGGCGACAGGCTGCTCTGCCGCACGGCGTCTTCGCGGGTGGTCGAGCGCCGTGAGCGCGCGGTCGTGCGATAGAGTCCGACGGTCGCGACGTCGTCATGCCGCGCCTGCAATCCCACCGACCACAGCACTTCGCGGCCGGCCCAGCGCGTCCCCTGCTGGCGCACGACGCGCAGCCCCGCCACCCAGCGGTCGTCGGCCTGCTCGAACTGGTCCCCCGACTCGGGATCGTCGAGGAAGTAGGTGAAGTTGGAGAACAGGTTCATCTTGTAGCGGATCGCGTGGCCCGAGATCCGTGTGGCGCTTCGGACCGAGGCGCGCTGCCACTCCCCCGAGAGGCTGTAGCGTTCGCTGGCGCCGCCGTCGGTGGAGTCGACGAATCCGTACCGCGCGATCGTGCCCGAGGCCACCGCCCGCTGCGGCACCTGGTCCGTGGCGTTCCAGCGGCCGCGATAGCCCATCGCCGTCAGCGACAGGCTGCCGCTCGGGTGGGACGCCGTCCACCGGAGCACGGCGTTGCCGCGGCGGAAGTCGTCCCGCCGCAGCCACGGGCCGTCGTTGCGCAGGCCCTCGAGCGCGCCGAGCAGGTGCCCTCGCAGGAGCGGCCGGGAGCCCGCCAGGAGCACGCGGCGATAGCCGTCGCCGTCGAGGCCGAGATCCAGCAGCGGCGCGGCCAGCCGCGTGCGATAGGCCATGTGCGCGCCACCCGCCGCCGAGAAGTCGCCCTCCTCGGCGTAGTACACGCCCTTGCGATACTGGATGCCCTCGACGAGTTCGGGGATGACGAAGTTGAGGTCGGTGTACCCCTGCCCATGCGCGTGCGACGGCATGTTCACGGGCATCCCGGCGACATGGGTGGCGAAGTCGGTCCCATGATCGAGGTTGAATCCCCGCAGGTAGTACTGGTTGGCCTTCCCCTCGCCGCTGTGCTGGCTCACCATCACGCCCGGCACGGTCTCGAGCACGTCGCCGGTCCGCTGGAGGCGCCGGGCGCGCAGCTGCGCCGCGGAGATGGACCCCTGCGTGGCGGAGGCGATGCGCACGCTGGAGCGGTCCGAGAGCGCGGTCACCTCGACGACGTCGAGCGTGTCGGCGATGCGGTCGGGGATGACATCCCGCCAGGGCTCGGCGCCGTGCGCGAGGGCGGGGATCGAGAGGGCGAGCAGGGTCCAGGCCGAGATCACGATGTGTCGAAGGGGCCTCATGCGGTGCTCCGGGATGGTGTCCGACGCGGGCAACACCCCGTCTACGCGGGTCATGGCCGTTCGGATGCGCACCCCCCGAACGGCTGACGGCCTCACTCGCCCGAGCGCCGCCTCACGTAGTCGAGCGCCCGCTCCTTGAGCAGGGGCGTGCGCAGGCCGCCGGCTTCGGCGCTGGCCATCGCGCGCTCCACCGGCCAGCCGCGGTCGAGCACCAGCCACGGCACCATCAGGGCGCCGACCCGGTTGCCCGAGGCGCAGTGCACGAGCACCGGCGTGGCGAGCGAGTCGCGCATGAGCGAACGGAAGCGGTCGAAGGTCTCGTCGGTCAGGGTGGCGGGGGACACCGGCAGCGAGCGGTACGAGAGCCCGGCGGCCCGCGCGATCGCCGGCTCGTCGTGGCCGCGCGGTTCGTCCGGCATGCGCAGGTCGAGCACGGCGCGGAAGCCCGCCCGGCCGAGCGCGGCCAGTCCGGCCGAGTCCGGCTGCCCGCCCGTCCCGACTCCGGGCAGCGGGCAGGCGGCGTTCGTGAGTCCGCCGAGCAGCGCGAGGACCGCCGCCGAGTCCAGGCGCGCCGCTTCGCCGGTGGTGAGCACGGCCGCGGTGTCCGGGCGCGCAGCGCGTCCGGCCCCGCCCCCCGCGGCGGTGCACGAGGCGGCGCCGGCGACCACGCCCAGCGCCGCGACCCAGGTGGCGAGCGCGCGTGCGCTCAAGGCCGCAGTCCCGCAGCCTTGAGCAGGCTCATCATCGGGCACCAGTTCGTGAACGCACTCTGCAGCAGGTTGGCGCCGATGAACGCGGTGAACGCGAGGAACCACGGATTCACGAGGACCCCCAGGGCGACCGAGGCCAGCACGAGGATCCCGGCGATCATGCGAAGCGCGGCTTCGACTCTCATGGCATGCACTCCCTTCGTCAGGTTCAAGCTTGCCGGAGGACCGGCGTCAGGAACAAACGGGTGACGGGGTCGCCGGCCTCGTCCCGCCAGCGGACCAGTCCGTCGAACATCGAGTCCGCTCGCGCGTCCTCGACGATCACCAGGACCATCGCGAGCGCGCCGGGGTGGACGCGGTCACCGCTGTGGACACCGGTGCGGCCCGCGCCCTCGGCCACCGGCAGCACGGTGTAGCCCGGCGCACCGGCGTCGTGCAGGTGCGCGCGCAGGGCATCGAGGCGCGACGCGTCGGCGAGGATCACGATCATCTTCATCATGCGCCGGCCTCCGCGGGTTCGGGCGGAGCCGGTGCGCGCTCCGCGCGGCCCCGCTTGAGACGATAGTAGAGCAGCGGCACCGCCACACGGGACAGCACCGGGGCGGCGAAGGCGCCGCCGATGAGCGCCACGGCGAGGCCCTGGAAGATGGGGTCGAACAGGATCACGAGGCCGCCGACGATGACCGCGGCCGCCGTCAGCACCATCGGCCGGAACCGGATGACGCCCGCGTCGATGCACGCCTCGCGCAGGGACAGGCCCTGGGCGACGCGCAGCTCGATGAAGTCCACGAGGATGATGGAGTTGCGCACCTGGATGCCCGCGCCGGCGATGAACCCGATCATGCTGGTGGCGGTGAAGAAGGCGCCCACCATCGCGTGCGCCGGCAGGATGCCCACGAGCGACAGCGGAATCGGCAGCATGATCACGAGCGGCGTGGTGAACGACTTGAACCAGCCCACCGTGAGCACGTAGATGAGCAGCAGCACCACCGCGAAGGCGGCCCCCATGTCGCGGAACACCTCGTAGGTGATGTGCCACTCGCCGTCCCACTTGACCGACCAGCCCTCGTCGGAGTCCGGCAGCTTCGTGCTCAGCTGGTGCACCTTGCGGCCGTCGGGTCCGGGCAGCTGGTCCACCTTCGGGCGCATGGAGCCGATGGCGTAGACGGGCGACTCCTCCTTGCCCGCGACGTCGCCGAGCACGTACACGACCCGGCGCAGGTTCTTGTGCATGATCTCGGGGCCCGCCGAGTCCTGCGTCGCATGCACCACCTCGGAGAGCGGCGTGCCACGGCCGGCCCCCATCGTCAGCGCACCCAGCGCCGACAGTCCGGCGCGGTCGGCGGGCGCCAGGCGCACCTCGATCGGCACCGGCTCGGGCTCGGCGGGCGCCTGCAGCGTGCCTGCGCGGCGGCCGCCATAGAGCGCGTGCACCGTGGCGGCGGCCTCGGCCGCGGCCACGCCCGCGAGCGAGGCGCGGTCGCGGTCGACGCGCAGCGTCGTGCGCGGCTGGTGCTCGGTCAGCAGCAGTTCGGTGTCCACCACGCCGGGCGTGTCCTCGAACACGCCCAGCAGCTTCCGCGCGTACTCGCGCTGGCCCTCGAGGTCGGGCCCGTAGACCTCGGCCACGAGCGTCGAGAGCACGGGCGGGCCGGGCGGCACCTCGACCACCTTGACGCGGCCGCCGGCCTCGCTCGCGATGCGGACGAGCGCCGGGCGGATGTCCCGCGCGATGGCGTGGCTCTGCTGGCGGCGGTGCCTGGCATGCACGAGGTTGACCTGCAGCGAGGCGAACCGCGGGTCGGTGCGGTAGTCGTAGTGCCGGACGAGCCCGTTGAACGTGAGCGGGGCGCCGAGACCCGAGTACACCACCCAGTGGTCCACCTCGGGGCGCTTCGAGACCTCGGCCGCCATGCGCTGCGTCACCGCGAGCGTGCGCTCGAGCGGGGTGCCGGGCGGCATGTCCACCAGCACCTCGAACTCGCTCTTGTTGTCGAACGGCAGCATCTTCACGGTCACGAGCCGCACGGCGAACAACCCCATCGCCAGCACGAGCAGGCCCGCGAGCCCCCCGACCAGCAGCGCGCGCGGCCTCGGCTCGTCGATGAAGCGCGCCATCCAGTGGCGGTAGAGGGCATCGAGGCGCGACTCCCTGGCGGTGTGCGCCTGTGCCGAGTCGCGCTTCAGCAGGCGCCTCGCCGCCCAGGGCGACACCATGAACGCCACGATGAGCGAGAACAGCATCGCCAGCGAGGCGCCGATGGGGATGGGCTTCATGTACGGGCCCATCAGGCCGCCGACGAACGCCAGCGGCAGGATGGCGGCGATGACCGCGACGGTCGCCAGCACGGTCGGGTTGCCGACCTCGTCCACCGCCTCGACCACGCGCACGTCGGTGTCGCGGGCATCCGGCATCGCGAAGTGGCGGGTGATGTTCTCCACCACGACGATGGCGTCGTCCACGAGGATGCCGATCGAGAAGATCAGCGCGAACAGCGTGACGCGGTTGAGCGTGTAGCCGAGGAATTGGTACAGGAACAGCGTCAGCGCCAGCGTCACCGGGATGGCGATGGCCACCACCACCGCTTCGCGCCGGCCGAGCGCGAACGCGATGAGCACGATGACCGACAGCGTCGCGAGCAGCAGATGGAACATGAGGTCGTCGGACTTGTGCTTGGCGGTCTCGCCGTAGTCTCGCGTGGTGGTCACGTCGAGGTTCGCGAGCAGCACCGGCCGCAGTTCGCCGACCCGCGCGTGCAGCGCGTGCACCAGCGCCGTGGCATTGACGCCCGGCCGCTTCGCCACCTCCACCGTCACCGCCGGCCGGGTGCCGTTCGCACGGTCGCCGAGGAAGACGTAGTTCGTGCGCTCACCGGCGCCGTCGGTGACCGTGGCGACCTCGGACAGGCGCACCGCGCCGCCCGTGGACGTGGGCAGGCGCAGCGCCCGCAGCTCGTCGGCGCTCCGCAGCGGCGACTCGGCGCGAAGTTCGCGGCGCACGTCGCCGCTCACCAGGTCGCCCGCGGGCAACGACAGTCCGGCTCCCTCCAGGCTGCGGATGAGCGCGTCCACGCCCACGCCCGCCGCCTGCATGCGGCCCGGATCGGGGGCGACGGTCACGGTGCGCGGCTCGCCGCCCAGCAGGCGCACGCGGGCGACGCCGGGGGTCTTGCGCAGCTCGGCGGCCAGTTCGGCGGCCACACGGCGCACGTCGCCGTGGTCGGCGGCGGAGTCGCGGCTCGCGAGCGAGAGCGCCAGGACCGGCACGTCATCGATCGCGCGCGGCGACACCGACACGATGCGCGCGCCGGGCGGCAGCGTGACCGCCGCCTCGTCCAGGCGCGTGCGCACGCGTGTCAGCGCCTGATCGGGGTCGAAGCCGACCTCGAAGCGCAGGATCAGCGCGGCGCCGTCGTCACGCGAGATGGAATAGAGGTACTCGAGCCCGGGGATCTGCCACAGCTGGCGCTCGGCGGGCGTCGTCACCTGCCGCTCCACCTGCTCGGCCGGCTGGCCCGGCCACGCCACCATGATGTCCACCATCGGCACCTGGATCTGCGGCTCCTCCTCGCGCGGCAGCGTCGCCAGCGCGAGCAGGCCCAGCAGGATCGAGGCGAGCACCGTGAGCGGTGTCAGCTTCGAGTGCAGGAACGCCTGCGCGATGCGCCCGGCGAGTCCGACGCCCGGGAGCGACTTCACGGCGTCACCGTCACGAGGCGGCCGTCTGCGAGCCCCGTCGGATCCGCGATCACCGAGTCGGAGGCCGAGAGTCCCGCCAGCACCTCCGTCAGACCGCCCTGTTCGCGCCCGATGCGCAGCCAGCGGAGGCGCGCCGTGCCCGACTCGGCCACGTAGACGCCCGTGAGTGCGCCTCGCCGGACGATCGACGTGCTCGGCACGCTCAGCGCCGCACCCGCCGCCGCGGCGCTTCCGGACGGCGCCAGCCGCACGCGCGCGAACGCGCCGGCCACGAGCGGCTCACCTCCCTCCGGCAGCAGCCGCGCGACACGGCTGCGGCGGGTCCAATCGGTCATGCCATCCACGCGCACGATGCGCGCGGGCCGCCAGGCGCCCTCACCGACCTGGATCTCGGCCCGGCCGCCCGCGAGCCGCGGCAGCTCGGACTCCGGCACCTCCACCACGATCTCGCCGACCGCGTCGGAGCGCAGGTCCATGACCGGCTGGCCCGGACCCAGCGTGGCGCCCACGTCGGCATGCAGCCGCACGACGGTGCCGGCGAAGGGCGCGGCCAGCCGCATGCCGCTCTCGATCGCGTCCGCCTGCGCGCGCGCCTGCGCCCAGGCCGCCTCGGCGGCACGGCGCTCGGCCTGCGCGCCTTCGGTCTCGCGCAGCGCGGCGACGCGCTGCGCGTGCAGGGAGTCCATGCGCGATTCCTGCCGGCGCGCGAGGTCGCGGGCGAGCGTGGCGGCCTCGAGCGCCGCGCGCGCGCTCTCGAGCGCGGCACGGCTCTCGTGGGCCTCGAAGGTGGCCAGCGTCCGCCCGGCGGCGAATCGGCCGCCCTCACGGACCGGCAGCGCGGTGAGGCGCGCGGCGATCCGCGCCGTGAGCGTGATCTCCTCGCGAGCGCTGACGCGCGCGGGGAGGATGAGTGCGCCGCCGACGCCGGTCACGGGATGCAGGACTCGGATGTTCCGTGCAGGACCGGCGCCGGCCGGCGCGGGTTCGTCGTGAGGCGCGCCGCAGCCCCCGGCGGCG
>CAZMQP010000111.1:0-7707 GCA_964568385.1 uncultured bacterium | reverse complement strand
TTCTACGAGGAGACGGGCGTGCTGCGCGACATCGTGCAGAACCACCTGCTCGAGGTGCTGACCCTGTGCGCGATGGAGCCCCCGAACTCGGGCCTCGCCGACGACGTGCGCGGCGAGAAGCTCAAGGTGCTGCGCGCGCTGCGGCAGCCGTGGGCGGACACGGTCGTGGACGACCTCGTGCTCGGGCAGTACGACGGCTATCGCCGCGAGCCCGACGTGGCGCCGGAGTCCCGGACCCCGACGTTCGCGGCGCTGCGCGTGTTCGTGGACAACTGGCGGTGGCAGGGCGTGCCGTTCTACCTGCGCGCGGGCAAGCGCATGGCCAAACGCGTCACCGAGGTGAACGTGTACCTGCAGGAGATCCCCCTCCAGTTGTTCGGGGATCCCGACGTGTGCACGCCGCCGGACGCGAACGTGCTGACGCTGCGCATCCAGCCCGAGGAGGGCATCCAGCTGCGCTTCGCCTCCAAGATCCCCGGTCACGACCTGCAGGTCGGCCCGGTGGTGATGGACATGACCTACCGTGAGACGTTCGGCGGCGAGCCGCCCGAGGCCTACGAGCGGCTGCTGCTCGACGCGATGCGCGGCGACGCCACGTTGTTCTCGCGCCGCGACGCGGTCGAGACCTCGTGGGCCTGGATCCAGCCCATCCTCGACTGGTCGGAGCGCGCCGGCGCCGAGGCGCCGCTCGCCTACACCGCGGAGAGCTGGGGCCCCGAGGCCTCCGCCCGGCTGCTGGCGCGCGACCGCCGCGCCTGGCGAGACGAGTGAGCCCGCCACTGCCGCCGCTGGTGTTCCCCGACGCCGCCGAGCTGTCGGAGGCCGCCGCGCGCCTCGTCCGCGACGTCGCCCGGCGCGCCATCCTCGAGCACGGCCGCTTCCGCATCGCGTTCGCGGGCGGCCGCTCGCCGCGCGGACTGCTCGAGCGGCTGAGCCGCGAGCCGTACCACGAGGCCATCGACTGGTCGCGCGTGCAGGTGCTGCAGGTGGATGAGCGGGCCGTGCCGCCCGACCATCCGGACAGCAATTACCGGCTGCTGCGCGAGGCGCTGCTCGACCCGCTCGGCCCCGAGGCGCCGCTGGCGCGGCGGATGCCGGCGGACGCGCCCGATGCGGCGCAGGCGGCGCGCGATTACGCGCGCGAGCTCGAGACCCCGCTCGACCTCGTCGTGCTCGGCCTGGGCGAGGACGGCCACATCGCCTCGCTGTTCCCGGGCTCGCCGCTGATCGCCGACCGCGAGCGGCGCGTGGCGGTGCTGGACGACAGCCCCAAGCCGCCGCCGCGGCGGATGACGCTCATGCCCCGGGCGCTGCTCGAGGCGCGCAGCGTGGTGGTGCTGGCCACCGGTGCGGCCAAGCACGAGGCGGCGCAGGCGGCGCTGGCGCCGAACGGGGACGCGTCGCGATCGCCGGCGCGGCTGCTGCCGGAGGCCGTGTGGCTGCTCGACTCGGCCGCGGCGCTCGGCGAGCCGCTGCCGCCGCCTTCGGGCGCAGCGCCGGCGCGCTGAGCGCGCGTCAGCGCCGGGCGCGGGCCTGGAGCGTGGTGTAGAGGGCGCCGATCTCGGTGTCGGTGAGCGACGCGTACACGCGCCACGGCATGAGCGTGGATTCCAGCGATCGCGCCTCGCTCAGGGCGCGGCCCTCGCGCACCGCCGCCGAGAAGGCGGCGAGGTCGTGCTTCGAGGCGAGTCGCACCAGGTCGGCGCCGGCCGGCGCGAACGCATCGCGTCCGCGGCCGTCGAGCTCGCGGCCGTGGCAGCTGCGGCAGCCGAGGTAGGTCGCGAGGTAATCGCCGTACTCGGGCGACAGCCCCTCCTCCGGGTGGGGCACCGCGACCGCCACCGGATGCTGCACGCTCGTCTCGGCGAGGCGCAGGCCGAGCACGAGATAGGCGGCGGGCGTGAGCCGCCGGGCCGGCACCTCGCGGGGCACCGCCGGTTGCGCGCGCAGGTAGGTGATGAGTGCGGCCAGGTCGCGGTCCGAGAGGACGCGCGAGTCCGACGAAGGCATCCCGAGCATCGCCCGGCCGTCGCGATCCACGCCCTCGCGGATGGCGCGCGAGAGCTGGCCGTCGGTATAGCGCCCGAGCACGCCCGCGGGCGTGAGATTGGGCGCGTGCAGCACGCCGAGCGGCGTGCCCGCGAGCAGGTTGTCGTCGCCGCCGGCCAGCGGCAGCTGCTGGTCCGGCGCGTGGCACGAGGCGCACTGGATGGCGGCGAGGTGACGGCCGCGTTCGAGCAGCGAGTCGGCGGGCGCCACGCGAAGCTCGGGCACCGCGTGCGCCTGGCGGCCGTGCAGCGTGTTCCAGCCGTTCACGAACAGCGCGACGGCGATCACGAGCGCGGCGGCGGCGAGCGTGCCGAAGGCGAGCGCGACGATGCGCAGCAGCCGCTGGGGGGCTCCGCGCGGGGGGGAGCCGCCCCGGGCCGGGGCCTCGCGCCCGCCCCCGGCGGGGGTCACGCCTTCTTGCGGGGCCGGCCGCGGCGGTGGCGCGGCGAACGGCTCCCGAACAGCTCATCGAGATAGCGGCTGACCTCCTCGCGCACGATGCCGGGGAGCATCTCGCGAACGCGCGCCTGGACGCCGGCGCGGAGCTGGGCCGAAACCGCCCCACCCGTGATGGAAGCGGCGGCTCCGGCGGCGCGGACCTTCGGGCGACGCCCGCGCTTGCCGACGATGCCGGCCTTCTTCCGCCACGAGTAGTACGTGACAGGCGTGACGTGGAACCGCTTCTTCACCTGCTCGGCGGTGAGGTCCTCGCGGACCGCCACCTCGAGGATCTGCTTGCGCTGCGCTTCGGTGTACGACTTGCGTGGTCGCTTGGCCATGGTGCCTCCATCCAGTTCGGGGGATGCGGGGGAGAGGAATCCGACTTATGGACCACGCCGCCGCCCCGCGTCAATGAAACGGGGCCTGAAATCAACAAGTGAATATGAATTCCCTCATCTCCGTCGCACCGATCCGCTCGAAGGCGCGCCGCCAGCGGTCGCGCGCCGCCGCCGCCGAGCGCACCACCACCACGGGCGGCTCGAGCGCCCGCAGATCCACCTCTTCCGGCCGGCGTGCCTCGATCCGCGCGGTTCCGAGCGCTGCCAGAGCGGCGTTCCAGCGTTCGAGGCTGCGTCCGGTGCCGATCAGCGTGCGCGGCGGCCGTCCGAGCAGTGCGCCGCGCACGAGGGCGTCGAGCTGCAATGAGAGGAAGCGATCACGACCGTAACGCGGGTCGGTGCGGGTACTGCTGCCGGGATGCTGGCGCCATCCATAAAGCACCTCCGGCAGTTTCCCGAATCGCGCCCCGGCCTCCGCCATCCGCACCCATAAATCGGCGTCCTCCGGCCATCCGCATTCGCGCCAGCCGCCGACGCGCTCGAGCATGGCGCGGTCGATGAGCGCCGTGCCGTGTCCGAGCGGACTGTCGATCAGCACCTCGCGGCGGATGTGCTCGTGCGACAGCAGCGCGTTGTGCCAGCGGCACCACCGCGCCATGCCCGGGCCGTGGGCGCGTGCCGGGAACAGCCGGATGCGCGTGCCGAGCACATGAGGCGCCCCGGGCGAGGCGGCGTGGGCGAACTGCCGCTCGAAACGCCGGCGGTGCGACACGTCGTCGGCATCGTGGCGGGCGATCCAGGGGGCGTCCGACTGCGCGAGGCCGGCGGCGAGCGCCGCGGGAAGCCCGCGCGGCGGCGTGTGCAGCACGCGCAGGCGCGGCTCGCGGCGGGCCTCGTCGTCGAGCCATTCCGACGAGCCGTCCTGGGAGCCGTCGTCCACGGCGATGACCTCGAGGTCGGTCAGCGTCTGCCGCCACAGCGAGCGCAGGGACGAGGCGATCCACGGCCGCGCGTCGCGGACCGGCACCAGCACCGAGAGCAGGGGCATGCGGCCAGCTTACCGTCTGCCGCGGCTCTGCGCGCGGGACTGCTATGCTGCGCGCATGGCCGGACGACGATTGCTGATCCTGGGGGGCGGCTACGCCGGGCTCGACGTGGCCCGGGCGGTCAGCCGATCCCGCGAGGCGCGCGGATACTGGGACGTGCTCCTCGTGGACAAGGAGAACATCTTCCAGTACAACCCGCTGCTGCCCTCGGTGGCGGTCGGGGCGGTGGAGACGCGGCACATCGTCTACCCGCTGCGCGAGATGGCACGGCATCGCGGGCTGCGCTTCCACAAGAACAAGGTGCAATCCATCGATCTCGAGCGCCGCACCGTCCGGCTGCACAACGGGCTCGAGGAGCACTGGGACACGCTCGTGGTCGCGCTCGGGAGCGTGACGCACCACTTCGGCATCCCGGGGGCCGCCGAGCACACGCGGCCGTTCAAGACCATCGTGGACGCGATGACGCTGCGGGCGCGCGTGGTCGAGCTGTTCGAGATGGCCGAGCAGTCCCGCAGCGAGGCGCAGCGGCGGCGGCTGCTGAGCTTCGTGATCGTGGGCGGCGGCGTCACCGGCGTCGAGGTGGCCGCCGAACTCGTGGAGATGGCGCGCGAGACGCTGCTGCCGCGCTATCCGTCGCTCAGCACGTCCCACCTGTCCATCACGCTGCTCGAGGGCGCCGGGCGGCTGGTGTCGGCGGCGCGGCCCGAGCACTCCGAGTACGTGCGCCGGTTCCTCGAGCACCGCGGCATCCGCGTGATGCTCTCGGCGCAGGTCACGCGCGTCGAGGCGCGCCAGGTCCACCTCGCCGACGGCCGCCGGATCGAGGGGTTCACGATGTTCTGGACCGCCGGCGTGCAGCCGCCCGACGTCATCCGCGACCTGCCGCTGCTGCATCACCGCGATGGCCGCGTGCGCGTGGACGAGCACCTGCGCGCCCTCACCCCGGACGGCGGCGTGCGCGAGGACGTGTTCGTGGTCGGCGATTGCGCCGCCGTCGCCGACGAACACGGCGACATGCAGCCCCAGCTCGCGCAGAGCGCCATCGCGATGGGAGCCCACACCGGCGATTCGCTGGTGCGGCTGGCGCAGGGCCGTCCGCTGCGGCCGTTCCGCTGGCGCCAGAGCGGCTACATCATCTCGCTGGGCGCGCACAGCTCGGTGCTCGAGCTGTTCGGGCTGCCGCTCTCGGGCCGGCTCGCGTGGCTGCTGTGGGCCGGCGCGTACCTGGCCAAGATGGTGGGCCTGCGCAAGCAGATCGAGGTGGGGCTCGACCACCTCACGCACATGCTGTTCCAGCACGACACGTCCCAGATCCTGAACCGCCGGGCCGTGCTCACGGACGAGGAGCTCGACCTCTCCCTGGTCGAACCGGGCGCTGCGCCGCAAGCTGCGCCCGCAGCGTCGGATAGCGGTGGCGGGCGGTCCCCGGACCCTCCCCGCCCTCATGCGGGGGCGCCCACCGGCCGAGACTGAGGGCGTGCCGGGGCGCCTCGGGCGGCCCCGGCGGCTCCTCCGTCCCGCCTCGCCGGGCGGCTTCCCATCTTCCCCAGAGGACGCGATGGAATCCTTCGATCTCGTGGTGATCGGCAGCGGCCCCGGGGGCCAGCGCGCCGCCGTGCAGGCGGCCAAGCTCGGCAAGCGCGTGGCGGTCATCGAGCGCCGGCACGAGGTCGGCGGGGTGTGCATCAACACCGGCACCATCCCCAGCAAGAGCCTGCGCGAGGCGGTGCTCGACCTGTCGGGCAACCGCCAGCGCCGCCTGTACGGCGAGGACTTCGCCCCGAGCCGCCGCCCGACGATGGCGGACCTGCTGTCGCGCGCGCGCGTGGTGATGCGCGCCGAGCGCGAGGTCGTCCGCGACCAGCTCAAGCGCAACGGCATCCGGTTGTTCGAGGGCGACGGCCGTTTCGTCTCGCCGCACACGCTGCAGGTGGTGGACGGCGACGAAGTGGTGTCGCTGCAGGCGGCGCAGGTGGTGATCGCGGTCGGCACCGTGCCGGGCCTGCCGAGCGGCATCGTCGTGGACCACCAGGTCGTGCTCACGAGCGACGACCTGCTCGACATCACGACGCTGCCGCGGCAGATGCTCGTGGTCGGCGCGGGCATCGTCGGGCTCGAGTACGGCAGCATGCTGTCGGCGCTCGGCGTCGAGGTGACGCTGGTGGACAAGCGCACCCAGCTGCTCGACATGGTGGACCGCGAGATCGTGGACGCCTTCTGCTACCACGCCCGCGAGAACGGCCTGACGCTGCGCCTCGGCGAGGAGGTGGACCGCATCGAGACGGGCACCACCGGCCAGGCCATCGTGACGATGAAGAGCGGCAAGCGCACGGTGGCCGAGATGGTGCTGGTGTCGGCGGGGCGTGTCGGCGCCACCGACGGACTGCAGCTCGATCGGTGCGGGCTCGCCGCCGACGAGCGCGGCCGCATCGCCGTCAACGAGCACTACCAGACCGCGATGCCGCACATCTACGCGGTGGGCGACGTCGTCGGGTTCCCGGCGCTCGCCTCGACGAGCGCCGAGCAGGGACGCCACGCCTCGTGCCACATGTTCGGCATGGAGACGCGCAGCATGCCCAAGCTGTTCCCCTTCGGCATCTATGCGATCCCCGAGATCAGCTGGGTCGGCGCCACGGAGGCCGAGCTGACGCTGCAGGGCGTGCCCTTCGAGACCGGCGTCGCGCGCTACAAGGAGATCGCACGCGGCCACATCCTCGGCGACGAGAACGGGCTGCTCAAGCTGGTGTTCCACATCGACACCCGCCAGATCCTCGGCGTATGGTGCATGGGCACGCAGGCCACCGAGCTGGTGCACATCGGCCAGGCGGTGATGGCGCTGAACGGCTCGCTCGACTACTTCATCAACAACGTCTTCAACTACCCGACCCTCGCGGAGTGCTACAAGGTGGCGGCGCTGGACGGCTTCAACAAGCTGCGCGACCTGGGAGCCGCCTCCCAGCAAGCGACGGGAGCTGCGGCGACGTCATGGGAGCCCTCCAGGGAACGCTGACACTCGAGAGCGTCGAGTCGGGACTCCGGTTCCGTGCGCGCTTCGGCGAGTTCACGCACCTGCTCGACAGTGGCGAGGGCGCCGAGGCGCCGAATCCGGTGATGGCGATGGTCGAGGCGCTGGCCGCCTGCGAGGCGATGGATGTCATCAGCATCCTGCGCAAGAAGCGCCAGGCGGTGACCGGCTACCGCGTCGAGTTCGACGCCGTGCGCGCCGAGACCCACCCGAGGCGGCTGATGTCGGTGTCCCTCGTGCACGTGGTCACCGGCCACGGCGTGGACCCCGCCGCCGTCGCCGAGGCGGTGCAGCTATCCGAGGAGAAGTACTGCTCCGTGCGCCACAGCCTGCGGAGCGACCTCGAGGTGACCCACCGCATCGAGGTGCGCCCGGCCTGACCGGGGCGCCTCGCGCGCCCGCGCGCGCCGGATTACAGTCCCCGGCGTCACCCCTCCGCCGCCCGCCCCATGGGCCCGACCTCTCAGCCGCCGGAGCCGGCCACCGGCCCGCGCCACGGGATGCCCCATGTCCGAGTTCCGCACCGAGAAGGACAGCCTCGGCACGATGCAGGTGCCCGCCGCCGCCTTGTGGGGGCCGCAGACGCAGCGCGCCGTCGAGAACTTCCCCATCTCCGGCGAGCCGATGCCGGCCGCCTTCGTGCACACGCTGGGGCTGGTCAAGGCCGCGGCCGCACGGGTCAACGTGTCGCTCGGCACGCTCGACGCGGCCGTGGGCGCGGCCATCGAGAAAGCCGCGCTCGAGGTGGCCGAGGGCCGCTGGGACGCCGAGTTCCCGATCGACGTGTTCCAGACCGGCAGCGGCACCA
>CAZMQP010000110.1:1578-7710 GCA_964568385.1 uncultured bacterium | reverse complement strand
CGCTGGATCGCCAGCACGATGATGCGCTTGGCCTCGCGCTCGGCCGTGCGCGAGGCGGCGTCGCGGATCTCGGTGGCGCGCTTGGCGGCGTCGCCGCGGGCTTCGTCCTCGGCGCGCGCGATCACCTGCGCGCGCGCCTGCTCGGGCGTGAGCCCCGCGATGCGCGCCAGCGTGGCCTGCTGCTCGGCCATCGCGCGGTCGAGTTCGCCCGCGCGCTCGGCGACGGCCTTCTCGCGAGCGGCCAGGTCGGTCTCGGCCCGCTTCACGTCGCGCTCCTGCTTGTCCACCAGCTCGACGCGGCGGTTGAACGCCGCCTCCTTCTGCTGGAACGCGCGCTCGGTCTCGAGCTGGCTGTTGCGCATCTGGAGCAGCTCGCGCTCCGACTCCTGCTTCATCTGCAGGGCGGCCTCGCGCCCGGCCAGCTGGGCGTCGCGCTTCAGGCGGTCGGCTTCACGCCCCGCCTCGTCGATGACCGCCGCGGCCTGCTGCTCCGCCGAGCGCAGCCGGGCGCGCCCGAGCTGCGAACGGATGAACCATCCCAGCCCGAGGCCGGCGAGCAAGCCGGCCAGCAGGCCCGCGGCCGCCAGCCATGGTTCGATGTGCACGAGTCCGCCTCCCCTGGGGCTCCGGTGGAGCGCCCAAGGCAGGGAGAAGAGGGCCCCGCCAAGCCGTGTGGTCCGCGTTCTTGAAGACCCGGAAGGTTCCAGGTGGGAGACGCTGCGCCTGGTGGGGCCTCCACGCGGAGCCAGGCCCCGGTGGTGTGCCGTCGCGGACGATCACGAATCCCGTTGAGTGCTCTGTCGGTTCAAGAACATCGAAGCCATCACGCGCACAGCAGGGTGATCCGTGCGCCGGAACGGCCGTCCCGCGACCCGTGGGTCACGATCGCTCGTCGATCACCTCGTCGAGACGCGCCGCCAGGCGGGCCAGCGTGCTCGCGCGATCCTGCATGACCGCGCCCTGCTGCTCGCGGGACGCGCGTTCCTTGAAGAGCTCATCGGCGATGTTGAGGGACGCGAGGATGGCCACCTTGCTGAGCGAGGCCACCGGCAGTTTCTCGGTGATCTCGCGCATGCGCCGGTCGACGAACGCCGCCACCTCGAGGATGTAGGCCTGGTCGGCCTCCCCGCGGATGACGTAGGGGTGCCCGAAGATGGTCACCTGGACGACGTTCTTGTCGCCCTTGGTGCCCGGGGTCCCGTTCTCGGCCGACGTGGCATCCATGAGTCGCTCGACCTCGCCGCCTTTCCCTGCGTGTTGGGTGCTATCGGTCATCCCGCCGCCTCGCTCGGGTCAGGGGCCCCGTGGCGCCGCGGCGGGTGTTCATGAGTCGATGCGTTCCAGCTTCTTGATCAGGCTCTCGATGCGGGCGGCCACGTCCTTGCGCTCGGCCGTCCACTCGCGCTGCTCCTTCTTGAGCGTCGCCAGTTCGCCGATCACGAGGGCGGGATCCTGGCCCTGCAGCTGGCCGCGCGTCAGTTCGAGCTGGCGCTGCAGTTCGGCCCGGTCCTTCTCGGCCTGCGCCACCTGGGCGCGCAGGTCGGTGACCAGCGTGGCGGCGCGCTCCACGCGCTCGGCGAGCTTGTCGAGGTCGGTCGTCATCACGGCGGTGTCGGTCATCCTCGTTCCCTCAAGGTCCCGTCGCACTCCTTCGCGACGGCCGTCACGATAAGGTCCTGGAGTTGCGCGACCTCGGCCTCCGTGAGCGTGCGCTCCGCATGCTGGAACTGCATGGCGTAGGCGAGGCTCTTCATGCCCTGCGGCGTGCCGGGTCCTTCGTAGACATCGAACAGCTCGACGGCATGGAGCAGCTCGCCCCCGGAGCGGCGGAGCGTCTGTTCCAACTGCCCGTGCGTCACGGCCCGCGGCACGAAGAACGCGAGATCGCGGCGAACGGACGGGAATCGCCCGGGCACCTGCGCACGCACCGTCGCGGTGGCGCCCTCGGCGAGGGGCGCGAGCCGGGCCACGAACAGGTGGACCTCGGCCTCGATCTCCCACACGGCGAGCGTCTCCCGCGCCACCACGCCGGCCCATGCGATGCTTGAACCTTGGGCCGCAACTTCTGCGCTGGCACCGGGTTTCCAGCCAGCGCCAGAATAGGCTCGCCACTGGGGGTCGTCAACGCCCATCTCGCGCAGCCAGGCCTGCCACAGCCCCTTGGCCTCGAGGAAGTCGAGTGGCGCCTGGCCGGCGTCGTGCGCGTGCCGGAAGCGCTGGCCGCAGACGACGGCCGCGAGGAGGCGCGTCTCCTCGGGCAGCGTGCCGCCGCGGGCGGCGAAGCCGGTGCCGACCTCGAACAGCCTCACCGAGGGCGCCCCCTGGCGCAGGTTGTGCGCGGTCGCGCGCAGCAGCCCCGCGACCAGGTTCGGGCGCAGCACGGCACTCTCGGTGCTCATGGGGTTGGCGAGCCGCACCGGCTCGCCGAGGTCGCCGAGCATCGCGCGGGTGGCCTCGGCCTCGGCGGCGGAGATCAGCGAGCCGCTCCAGGCCTCGGTGAGGCCGCGCGCCAGCATGGCGGCACGGGCGCGCCGCTCGGTGCGCTCGGGGGCCGAGCGCACGGCGAAGGCGCCGCGCGTCTCCATGGGGGCCTCGGGGATGCGGTCGTAGCCGTGGCCGCGCGCCACCTCCTCGACGAGGTCGTCCTCGAGGCGGCAGTCGAGCCGCCAGCTCGGCACGCCCACGGCGAGCGTCTCCCCCGCCCGGGTGACCGCGAAGTCGAACGCGCCGAGCACCGCCTCGCACTGCGGCATCGTGAAGGGCAGCCCCACGAGCCGCGCGGCGCGCGAGGGCCGAAGCGTCAGCGCCACCTCGGGCACCGGGGTGGCCACCTGCGCGCCGGGGCCGAGCGTGGCGCCCGGGCACAGTTCGAGCAGCAGTTCGAGGAAGCGGTGCGCCGCCGCCGCGCCGATCGCCGGGTCCACGCCGCGCTCGTAGCGCTTGCTCGCCTCGGTCGCGAGGCCCAGCGACCGCGCGCTCCGGCGCACGCGCGCGGGCGTGAACCACGCGCACTCGAGCAGCAGGTCGCGCGTCGCGGCCGACACCTCGGAGTCCTCGCCGCCCATCACTCCCGCCACGCCCACCGGGCGCTCGGCATCGGTGATGAGCAGGTGGACCGGGGTGAGCTTCCGCTCGCGGCCATCGAGCGTGACGATCGACTCGCCCTCGCGGGCGGCGCGCACGGTGAGCGCCGGCCCCGCCAGCTTGGCGAGGTCGAAGGCGTGCATCGGCTGGCCGTACTCGAACAGCATCAGGTTGGTGAGGTCCACGATGTTGTTGATGCTGCGCTGGCCCATGGCCGCGAGCTTCTGCTGGAGCCACGCCGGGCTCTCCCCCACGCGGACGCCCGTGACCACCTGGGCGAAGAAGCCGGGGCAGTCGGCGTCGGAGAGCGTGAGCGCGAAGCCGCTCGCCGGCGCGGGCCGCGCCGCGAGCCGTGTGCGCGCCGCCTCGGTCCAGCGGCCGCCCAGGGCCGCCTTGACCTCGCGCGCCAGCCCGATCACGCCCATGCCGTCGGGCCGGTTGAACGGCACCTCCACCTCGAGCACCGCATCGGGCGGCGGCAGGTGGTCGTCGATGGGCGAGCCGAGCGGCAGGTCGGTGCGGCCCAGGTACTCGGACAGTTCGAGGATGCCGCTATGGTCGTCGGAGAGCATCAGCTCGCGGGTCGAGCACAGCATGCCCTGCGAGAGTTCGCCGCGGATCCTGGCCTGCTTGATCGCCATGCCGTTCGGCATCACGGTGCCGACGGTGGCGAGCGGTACGATCATGCCGGCGGTCACATTGGGTGCGCCGCACACCACCGAGAGTGGCGTGCCGCTGCCGTCGTCCACCTTGCACAGCTTGAGCTTGTCCGCATTGGGGTGCTTGTCCGCCTCGAGCACGCGTGCCACCACGATGCCCGGGTGCGGCACACCGTGACGCTCGATGCCCTCCACGTAGAATCCGCGCGTGGTGAGCGCCTCGGCGATGGCCTCCGCCGAGCCCTCCACTTCCACCCACTCACGCAGCCAGGACAGCGGCAGCTTCATGTCTGCAAGTCCCCAGTCAGAGGCATGAGTTGATCCTGTGAGATCTAGCTAGATGACCTACCGACTCGGGGAAGCAGAGCAGCCAGAGCTACGGCAAGCCCTTCATCCAGCAGCGCGGAAAGCTCGGTGTATCTGGAATTGATCAGTTCAACTGACTCAGTGTGGACGACTCTGAAGACATCCACAGTAGTCTCGACAGGCACTCGATCACGGCGACGCTCACCTTCATCGTCCCACACGGATTCCACTTCGCCGAATGTCGCGACTGCGACTACCCCAGACCCCCTGCCGGCTCCATGAAGTGCGGCGACAAATCGCACCGAGTCCCCGCCAGTGCGGACTCTCACTTGAGTCCAGCAAGAGTGCTTTGAGAAGTCAGCGTAGTACCCAGCCCGATGAGCGGCGTCGATGATCTGGGACTTGAACCACACTCCGAAATCGGGGTCGTCACTATCATGCTGCTCTGCAGTGACGCTCACATTGATTCCCTGAAGGACAGTTGCAAGTTCGGTCCGCTTGCTCTCAAACCATGTGGCGAGGAACTTCTTGAGCATCAATGCTCTTGGTTCGATGGCCTTGGCAAGAGAGGTTTCATGGGCACGACGCGCCGCCTTAATTTGACTCGCTAGGACGTGTGCGACCTCCACGGCAGACCCCGCCGGACTGTCCTGCGGGGCCTCTAGCTCACTGATCAGCGCGGTGCCCTCAAGGTTGACGAAGAGCTTGACTAGAGGGCTGAGATCGCCGTCGTTGGCATGGTCCAGCGCAACCAGATACTTGTCGCGATGGAACCGGTCCACCACAAGTGGTGCGAACTTGTGCTTCTGAAGTACGAGAAGAACCAGCGCACGAGCAACTCTTCCATTTCCATCCGCAAACGGATGAATCTGAACGAAACGGTGATGAAGCCACGCTGCGAGTAGGATGGGGTGGTGCCTAGCAGCTTCATTTCGCGAGTGCTCCGCGACAAGCCTCTCCATCTCAGACTGAACGTGTTCGGGAGGCGCGTACTCAAGGAGCGTGCCGTCTGCGCGTCGAACGTGATTGGGACTCGTTTTCCAAGTCCCATGTGGCAGACTGACTTCCACGGGGCGCCCCAAGGAGTCGAGCGCGGTGTAGGTCAATTGGCTCCTCGTCATCGCGGAGTGGAGCTCGCAGATGAATCCAACAGTGAGTTCGCGGCTACTTGCCACGAAGTCCAGAACCATTTGAAGGCTGTCTCTCTGAGCTTCGAGTGTTGCTCTGGTACGATCGTCGATTGCACCTCCGTGCCTCTCGACAACGTCTTTGGTGAAGCCCTCTGCAATGAGCGTGAGCGTCAAGCCCCAGTCAATCTCGTAAATCCGCTCGATGATCCCAGTCTCGATGGCCAACCGACGAAGACTGCGCTGGCGAATCGCGGCTCGCTCGGATTCCGGAGACTGCTCAAGTCTCGAGGCCCACTCGGCTCGCAAGGCGTCGAGTGCGGCCAGCGACCCATTCGAGTCCACCTTGCTCTCCGAGATGGGAGCAATCGGTCGCCATCGGATGACCTTCGCTTTGTCTTCCAAGTCTTGTTGCTCCTCTCCCCCGCCCTCAGAACTGCCCGAGGAACCGCAGATCGTTCTCGAGGAACAGCCGGATCTCGGGGATTGCGTAGCGGCCCATCGCGATGCGCTCGAGGCCCATGCCGAAGGCGAAGCCAGTGTACTCCTCCGGATCGATGCCCACCGCGCGGAACACGTTGGGGTGCACCATGCCGGCGCCCAGCACCTCCACCCACTTGGTGCCCTTGCACACCGGGCAGCGCCGCTCGCCTTCCGTCTCCTTCACGTGGCCGCGACCGTCGCAGCGCACGCACTGCACGTCCATCTGCACGCCGGGTTCGACGAATGGGAAGTAGATGGGGATGATCCGCGTCGGCAGATCGGCGCGGTAGATCGCGCGGGCGAACGTGTTGAGTGTGGCCTTCAAGTCCGCCATCGACACGTTGCGGTCCACGAACAGTCCGTCGATCTGATGGAACTGGTCCATGTGGCTCGCGTCCACCGCCTCGGCGCGATAGACGCGCCCCGGGAACACGAGCCGCAGCGGCGGCTTGCGCTCCTCCATCGCCCGCACC
>CAZMQP010000110.1:0-1568 GCA_964568385.1 uncultured bacterium | reverse complement strand
CGAGGTCGGCTCGGCCCTCGACGAAGTAGGTGTCGTGCGCGTCACGCGCCGGATGATCGGGCGCGAAGTTCAGCTTGCCGAAGTTGTACTCGTCGAGCTCCACCTCGGGACTCGTGTACACGCTGAAGCCGAGCCCGTGGAACAGGTCGAGCAGGTCGTCGCGCTCCTGTGCCAGCACGTGCGGCCGGCCGGTCCACGGCTCGCGCCCGGGCAGCGTCACGTCGATGCCGGCGCCCGCCTCGCGTTCGGCCTCGAGCTGTGCGCGGCGCGCCCGGTCGGCGTCCTCCACCAGCTTCTTGCCCAGGTTGAGCGCCCGGCCCCAGACGCGCTTCTCGTCGGCCGACAGCGTCGGCACGAGCGCCAGGGCGTCGGTGAACGCCCCGTGCTCGCGGCTCAGCGCGGCGTTGCGCACGCTCTGCAGCGCGGCCGCGTCTTCGGCGGCGGCGATGGCCGCGACGTAGCGTTCGGTCGCGGCGGCCACGTCGGCGCTGGCGGCGGCGAGCGCCGCCGCGCGCTCGGACCAGTCGGCGAGCAGTGAAGAAGGTTCGGCTCGACCCCATGCGGGATCGAGCCGGGCTTCGAGCATCGAGCGGACGTCGGCCATCGGATCAGGCCGTGGCGGCCCGGGCCACCTCCGCCAGCTTCGTGAACGCGCCCGCGTCGCGTACGGCGAGGTCGGCGAGCAGCTTGCGATTCACGTCGACGTTGGCCTTCTTGAGGCCCGCGATCAGCGTGCTGTACGACAGTCCGTGCAGCCGTGCCGCCGCATTGATGCGGGTGATCCACAGCCGGCGGAAATCGCGCTTCTTGAGCCGGCGGTGCTCATAGGCGAACTGGCCGGCGCGCTGCACGGTCTGCAGGGCGGACTTGAACAGCTTGCGGCGGCCGGAGTAGTTGCCCTTGGCGGCCTTGAGGATCTTCTTGCGGCGGGCACGGCCCGGTACGACGGTCTTACTGCGAGGCATGGGTGCTTCCTCCTGCCCCGCCGGTCCAGCGCCTCATGCGCGCCTGCGGGGTCGGGTGGTTCGGGTCGTGGTCCGGGTCAGCGCACGCCGAGCATGCGGAGCACACGCGCCTGATCGGGTTCCGCGACCACCGCGGTCCCCTTCTTCTTGCGCTTGTTGACTCGGTTCTTGGAGATCATGCCGTGACGCTTGCCCGACTTGGCCCGGACGGCCTTGCCGGTGCCGGTCACCTTGAAGCGCTTACGCGCGGCGCGATTGGATTTCATCTTCGGCATCGGATCCTCGTTCAGTGCGTGGTGGGTGCCTCACCGTCGCTCGCGGCCTTGGCCTCGTCCTTGGACTTGGCCTGCAGCTGCGGCTTGGGCGAGAGCACCATCGAGATCGTGCGTCCCTCGGAGCGTGCCGGGGATTCCACCTGGGCCACGTCCGCAAGGTCCTTGAGGATCGAGTCGATGATCCGGTACCCCAACTGCTGGTGGGCCATCTCACGGCCGCGGAAGGTGACGGTGAACTTCACCTTGTCGCGCTCCTCGAGGAACTGCCGCGCATGCTTCAGCTTGAAGTCGTAGTCATGGTCCTCGATCTTCGGACGCATCTTGACTT
>CAZMQP010000109.1:0-7766 GCA_964568385.1 uncultured bacterium | reverse complement strand
CCGACGACGTGCAGCGGCAGCCTCGCTTGGGGTGGCCGCGCCAGCCGCACGGGCAGGGATTCATCGCGGCGACGATGAGGGGCCGCGCGGGGTAGCGCGCCATGCCGCTGGCTCTCGACAGGTGCACGCTGCCGGTCTCGAGCGGCTCGCGGAGTGCGTCGAGCAGATGCCGTGAGTACTCGGCGAACTCATCCAGGAACAGCACGCCCGCATGCGCCAGCGACAGCTCACCCGGGCGAGGCGGCGCGCCGCCGCCCACGAGCCCCGCGCGCGTGATCGAGTGGTGCGGCGCGCGGAACGGCCGTACCTGCATGAGCCCTCGGCCGGGCGGACGGAGCCCGGCGAGCGAGTGCAGCCGCGTGACGACCAGCGCCTCATCGTCATCGAGCGGCGGCAGCAGCGCGGGCAGGCGCCGGGCGAGCATGCTCTTGCCCACGCCCGGCGGCCCGACGAACAGCGCGTGGTGGTCGCCCGCCGCCGCGATCTCGAGCGCGCGCCGCGCGATGGCCTGGCCCTTGACGTCGGTCAGGTCCTCGCTCGCGTGGGGCTCACGGTCGGGCGCGGCGGGCACGGCCCTCGGCAGCGACTCGCCGCGCAGCCACTCGACGGCCTCCAGCAGGGTCGAGGCGGCGCGCACCTGCAGCCCCGAGACGAGCGCCGCCTCGGGCGCGGCGTCCGCGGCGCACACGAGCGTACGCGCACCGGCCCGCCAGCACGCCTCGGCCAGCGACAGCGTGCCGCGCGTGCCGCGCAGCCGGCCATCGAGTGCCAGTTCGCCCAGCGCCGCCGCATGTTCGAGCGGCGCCAGCGGCGCCTGGCTGGTCGCGGCGATCAGCCCCAGCGCGAGCGCCAGGTCGGCCGAGGCGCCCTCCTTGCGGCGACCGGCAGGTGCCAGGTTGACCGTGACGCGGCGATCGGGAGGCGCGAGACCGGCATTGCGCAGCGCCGGCCACACCCGCTCGCGCGCCTCCTTGCCCGCCGTGTCGGCGAGGCCCACGAGCACGAACCCGGGCAGCCCGGGTCCGACATCGACCTCGCAGTCGACCGCGACCGCCTCGAGCCCCCACAGCGTGGCCGTGCGCACGCGAGCAAGCAGGAGGGACCTCCGCAAGGGGGCGGGTGCGCGCGGTTGCCTTGCGCGAACCGTGCCGCGGCGAGGCGGCCGTGCGCGCCACGGGAGTGCCGCAGCGGCACTGGGACCGCCGGCCTGCCGCGCTCGTCTCCGAGAACGCGACCCGTGCACGGCGTACGCGCTAGCGTGCACGCCATGCGCACTCTCGTCGCCCTGCTGACGCTGCTGCTCGCCGGAGCGCCCATCGCGGCTCCGGCCGCCGAGCCCGCCGCCTCGCCCTCCGCCGCCGTCTCCAAGCTCCGCGCCGATGCCGATGCGCTCCGGCCACTCGTCCGCTCGCCGCTCGCGCGCGGGTTCCTCGATGCCACGGCGCACCTCACGGCGAAGTCGCCGCGCACCGTGTGGCGTGACTCCTCGCGCACCACGTGGTGGAGCGATCGCGAGGCGCACGCGCTGCCCGACTCGGTGCGCGCGCAGCTCGTCTCTCGAGAACTCGACGAGACGTTCTTCTGGAACACGCGCTACGGCTCGCCGCTCGCCTACGTGCGCGCGCTCGAGTTCGCCTCCCGCTTCGGGCTCACGAGCTTCGAGGGCAAGCGAGTGGCCGACTTCGGCTGCGGCATGGTGGGCCAGCTCCAGCTCATGGCCTCGCTCGGCGCCGATGCCGTGGGCATCGATGTCGATGCCTCACTGCGCGCGCTTTACAGCGAGCCCGGCGATCTGGGCGAGATGGGTCGCGGGCGCGTGCGGCTGGCGATCGGGCAGTGGCCGGCCGAACCGGCGCTCGTGCGCGAGGTGGGCGAGGGCATCGACCTGTTCCTGTCCAAGAACACGCTCAAGAACGGCTACCTGCACCCGGCCGAGGAGGTGAACCCCCGCATGCTCGTGCACCTGGGGGTCAGCGACAGCGCGTTCGTCGCGCAGCTGGCGCGGAGCGTGAAGCGCGGTGGGCTCGTGGTGATCTACAACCTGTCGCCCGCGCCCGCGCCGCCCGGAAAGCCCTACATCCCGTGGGCCGACGGGCGCTGCCCGTTCCCGCGCGAGATGTGGGAGGCGCATGGCTTCGACGTGCTCGCGTTCGATGAGGACGATGGCCCCGCGGCCCGCGCCGTGGGCCGCGCGCTGGGCTGGGACGCGGGCGAGTCGGGTGTGAAGCTCGACACCGATCTGTTCGCGCTCGCGAGCGTGTTCCGCCGCCGCTGATCGCGATCCGCCTACGGACGCTTCGGCGGCGTCCCCGGCATGACCATGTGCAACGCCAGCTCCCAGCGCCGCGTGTCGCCCTGCCTCCAGATGTTCATGTACCAGCTCGAGTCGGGACCAGCGGGCGTGGCGGTCACGAACGAACCGTACGTGTAGCCGAGGTCGCCCGCCTCCGAGATGAACTGCGCGGTGGACAGCATGGACGGCGTCTCGGCGCGCGCGGCGAGCGAATCGTGCGCGGCGAGCAGTCCCGCCACGCGCGGCATGCCCTCGCGCAGCAGGATCACGCGCTCGGCGCCGGCGACGCGCATCGCGTCGGCGGTGGTGCCGGCCCCCGCCGCACGCGCGAACTCGGCGTCGGCGCGCCACAGCGACTCGCGCCGCGCGAGCGGGCCGGCGCCGGCACGCGAGCGCGCCGGAAGGTCGCTGGTCGTCGGCTCGCCCGCGGGGACGTGCTGCGCGTGGCGGATGCCGCCGTCGATGACCGCCTTCCACGCGCCGCCCTCGCGCCGCCACACGGTCACGTACTCGCCGCTGGCATCGATCCCGTGCTGCGCGCTGTCGCGCTGGAACGTCCAGGGTCCGGTCGTCCAGCCCATGTCCCCGCTCGCGCTCAGCTCGGCATGCCACGGCGCCCACGCGAGACGCGCGGGCGAGGCCGGCGACGCCTCGAACCACGGCCGCGCGAGCACCGGACCCGGCCGGAACACGATGGCGCTCGCGGCCAGGTGGTCGAGGAAGGCGGCGCGCATGCCGCGCGAGGCGGCGTCGAGCGCGAGCGCGCGCTCGGCCTCGGCCACGTCTCGGGCGCTCGGTGCGCGCGGCTGCGCCTGCGCCGTGAGGGCCAGTACGAGGCCGGCGGCCAGCAGCGCCAGTCGGCGGGTGCGTTTCGGCGTCATCCGGGACTCCGGGTTCGAAGGGGAGCGCTCGTCACGCCGGGGCGGGCCTGGGCCCGGCCCCGGACTCGGGACTCTACCCGCAAGCGCCGCCCGCGCCGCGGATTCCGCCGACGAGCGCGGGCCGTGGCGGTGCGGGTGCGGCGTCCGCGATGGCGTCCGGAACGGGCGTATCGCGATGCCGCCGCGTGCATGCGGCAATGCGCGGCGCCACAGCGGATGCGTGCCTCAAGGCGCACCTCCGCGGAGCCGAGAACGACGAAGGTCCGTCCACTCCCGATCCCCTCGCCCCCCGAGGATCATGCTCCGCTCGATCGCCCGCTTCCTGCAGCGCAACCGGCTCCGGCTCACCGACGCCGTGGCGCGTCCGTTGCGCCGCGCGCTGGGCGAGTCCGCCGCCAACGCCGAGGGCGAGGCGCTGATCCGCAGCCTGCGGCAGTCGTTCCGCCAGGGGGGCGCCGACGACTTCCTCGCCGAACTCCAGCGCGCCACGTCGCGCTGGAGCGAACGCGGAGCGGAGCCCGCGGAGTGCCTCGAGGCGCTGCTCGCGCTGGTGCGCGGCCGGCCCGGCATCGAGCACGCCGCCGACCTGCCGGCGGTGGCGGGCGTGCTCGAGGCGGTGCCCGGCGCGGTCGCCCAGCTCGACTCGCGCGGGCGCGTGCTGCACGCCAACCGCGCCTTCCTGCGGGCCACCGCCGAGTACGAGCAGGCGCTCCCGGGCACGCCGCTGCAGGACCTGCTCACCCCGGACTGCCGCACGTCGGTGCGCGTGTTCCTGTCCGAGGAGGCGGCGGCCTCGGGTGTGCTGCCGCTGGGCCGCATCCGGCTCGAGTGCGCGCCGGACCGCGAGTGGCTGGCGGTGGTGATCCCGCTGCAGGCGGGCGGCCGCGCCGAAGGGGCGCTCATCGCGCTGTCGCCCGACGCGTCGTCGCTGGCGGCCGAGGCCAGCATCACGTCGCTGCTGGCGCGCGAGAAGCGCCAGAACGAGAAGTTCGCGGCCCTGCTGGCGGTGAGCCACGCGGTCGCCAACTCGCTCGAGCTCGACCACATCCTGGCCACCATCGCCAAGCTGGTGCGCCAGGTGATCCAGACCGACGAGTGCACGGTGTTCCTGTTCGACGAGAAGGAGCAGGTGCTGCGCCCGGTGGTGTGCGACGCGATGAGCTACGTGGGCGAGATGATGGCGGTGCGGCTCAAGCTGGGCGAGGGCATCACCGGCATGGTGGCGCAGACGGGACGCGGCGAGATCGTGCACGACGCCGAGGCCGATCCGCGCGCGGTCACGGTGCCCGGCACGCCCGCCGAGCAGACCGCGCTGCTGTGCGTGCCGCTGTTGTCGCGCGAGAAGGTGCTGGGCGTGATCACGCTCACGCGCATCGGCGACCGCACGTTCCAGGACGAGGACCTCGAGCTGGCGACGCTGTTCGCGGGCCAGTGCGCGGCGGCGATCGCCAACGCGCGGCTGTTCGAGGACATGAAGGCCGCCTACGACCAGCTCAGCTCGACCCAGGCCCAGCTGGTGCAGTCGGCCAAGCTCAACGCGCTCGGCGAGATGGCCGGCGGCGTCGCGCACGACTTCAACAACATCCTGGCGGCGATCCTCGGCCGCACGCAGCTGCTCGCCAACCAGCTCGAGGACCCGGCGGTGCGCCAGCAGCTGGCGGTGATCGAGCAGGCGGCGATCGACGGCGCCCAGACCGTGCGGCGCGTGCAGGAGTTCACGCGCGTCCGTGCCGACGAGCGGTTCAAGACGCTCGACATCAACAAGGTGCTGCTCGATGTCATCGAGCTCACGCGCCCGGCGTGGGAGGCGAGCGCCAAGCGGCGCGGCATCGTCATCGATGTGCACCTCGAACTGAACGCCTCGCTGCGCATGGCCGGCAACGACTCCGAACTGCGCGAGGTGTTCACCAACCTGATGCTCAACGCGGTGGACGCGATGCCGCGCGGCGGCGACCTGTGGGTGGCGTCCGAGAACGGCGACGGCACGGTGCGGGTGCAGGTGCGCGACTCGGGCAGCGGCATGGACCCGGAGACGCGCTCGCGCATCTTCGACCCGTTCTTCACCACCAAGGACGTCAAGGGGACCGGCCTCGGACTGTCGGTGGCCTACGGCATCGTCTCGCGCCACCGCGGCCGCATCGAGGTGGACAGCGAGCTCGGCGTGGGCACGCTGTTCACCTTCGAGTTCCCGGCCGGCGACGCCGAGCGCGAGGCCGACCCGCCGCCGCGCGTCGGGCCCGTCGCCCCGCAGCGCGTGCTCGTGGTGGACGACGAGCCGTCGGTGCTCAACGTGCTCGTGGACCTGCTGACCGCCATGGGCCACGAGGTCACGCCGGCGCTCGGCGGACCGGCGGGACTCGAGGCGCTCACGCGCCAGCGGTTCGACGTCGTGTTCTCCGACCTCGGCATGCCCGAGGTGAACGGCTGGGACCTGGCCTCCTCGGCCAAGCGCATGCACCCGCGCTGCGCCGTCATCCTCGTGACCGGCTGGGGATTCCAGCTCGAGGAGGATGCGGCGGTCTCGCGCGGCGTGGACCGCGTCCTGCCCAAGCCGTTCTCGTGGGAGGACGTCGAGGGCGCGCTGATCGATGTGGCCGGCGCGGCCGCGAGGGCCCGCGCCGCCTGAGTCAGGGCTTGGTCGAGGCGAGGTAGCGCATCAGCGCGTGCGCTTCGCGGTTGGGCAGCCCCTGCCCCAGCAGCGCCACGCGGGCGATGCCCTCGGGCGTGATGAGCACCCACCCGGGCAGCGGTGAACCGGTGATCTCGTCCCACAGGCCGAACATCGCGGTCACCTCGTGCGTCGGGTCGGCCAGCACCAGCAGGCGGTTCTTCGGTGAGGTCGGGAAGCGCTTGAGCGTCTGCGCCTTCTCCACGAAGATCGCGGCCATGCGGATGCCGTCGGCCTCGAGCAGCGTCGAGAGCGTGTCGAGGCCCGTCATCGCCTCGCGACCCCCCGCGAACACGAGTGCGACCCAGCCGCCGCGCAGCGACGACAGCTTGTGGCCGACACTGTTGGGGTCCTCGAGTTCGAAGTCGGGCACGAGTTCGCCGATCTCGAGCCGGGCGTAGCCGCCGCCGCGGGTGACGGGATCCCCCTGGCGGCTGGCGTCCCTGGGAACCGTTGTCGCGGCCGGCCGCTTGCTGCCGGGCTGCGCGAGTGCGGTGGCGGCGGACAGCAGGAGGAGCGCGACCGCCGCCGATGTCGCGAGGCGAATCGCGTGGATCGAGGAGTGCGAACGCGTGAGCCGCATGACGGCACCTCCGCCGGTGATGGGGCCGGTGAGGGCCCCGGGTGGACGAGTCACGCCTCCCGCAGCGGGCGCGAGGCGCCGGACTTCAGCCGGCCGCAGCCGCCGCGCCCACGGCGTCACGCAGCGCGCGGAGGTTGCCCTCCGGCGTGCGCGGCGGCATGGAGCAGCCCGGCGCCACCAGCCAGCGCCGCCCGCCGGTCTCGGCGAGCGAGCGACGATAACGTTCGAGGACGCGGTCGGGCGTCGCGTCCTGCAGCGAGCCCTCGTGGTCGATGCCGCCCATGACGGCGCCCGGCAGCCGGGCGAGCCCCTCGGCCAGCGAGGGGTTGCCGCTCAGCGAGACGTCCCAGGAGAACGCCCCGACCGGGTAGTCGGCGAACTCGAACAGCAGCGCGTCCCCCTTGCACACGTGCACGGTGTGGAAGGGCGAGTCGCCCGCCGCCTCGAGCAGGCGCAGGTCGTAGGGCCGCGACCAGCGCGCGAGGGACTCGCGGTCCATGAACGCGCGGCAGCCCCAGTCCACGGTGCCCAGGTAGATGCCGTCGGCGCCGGCCTCGCGATAGGCGCGCACGGTGCGCTCGAACGTGCGGGTCACCGCCTCGAGGGCGTGCTCGACCCGATCGGGATGCGTGCGGAGCTGGTCGCGCAGCGCGGTGGGCGGCTCGGTGAGCTCGGCCAGGATGGCGAGCGGGGTGAACACCGTCTGGAGCAGCGGCACCTCGCGCGGCAGCCGGGCGCGCAGCAGGCGCACCGCCTCGATCTGCTCGCCCAGGGCACCCTCGTCGTGCGCCACCTCGCCGATGCGCGCCCAGTCCTCGGGGCCCCGCACGGGGTGCGCCGCGAGCCTCGGCTTCTCGTTCGGCACGCCCGGGTAGTCGTAGCGCACGCCCCAGGGTTCGACGTGATAGTGCTTGCGCGGGTTGAGCTTGACCCAGTCCCACCCGAAGCGCTCCCAACGCTCCAGGGTGTGGTCCACGAGGTCGGCGGCGCTCGACTCGCGATGGTAGACGTGCCCCCAGAAGCTCACGGGGGGACGGTCCACCTCCTCGCCGCGCAACGCGGCCAGCACCCGGTCCCGGCTCGTCATGCGGCAAGGCTGCGCCCCGTGGCGGCGCGGGTCAAGCACTTCGCGCCGACGCGCTAGGATGCCGGCATGACGCATACCCGCATGACCCTGTCCCTGCTCGCGCTGCTCGCGCTGCCCGCCGCCGGCTGCGGGGGGCAGGAGCGCGGCCGGGGCGACGCCCCGGCGCGCACCGCGCGGCCCACCACGGTGCTCGCCGACACCGCGGAGGCGCTCGGGATGCCTTTCGAACAGCTCTGCGAGATGGCGCCTGACCG
>CAZMQP010000108.1:0-7869 GCA_964568385.1 uncultured bacterium | reverse complement strand
CCCTCGCCGACGGGCTTGGTGGTGAAGAACGGCTCGAAGATGCGCGACAGCGTCTCGGGGGCGATGCCGGTGCCGGTGTCGGCCACGCTCAGCTCCAGATGCGGGCCGGGCCGCGCGTCGGGGTGCAGCGCCCGGCTCGCGCCGACCTGGGCGGCCCGCACGCCCACGTGGATCGTGCCGCCGCGGGGCATGGCGTCGCGCGCGTTGACGCACAGGTTGAACAGCACCTGCTGCGCCTGCACCGGATCCACCAGCGCGGCCGGCAGGCCCGCCTCGGCGTCCACGTGCAGCGCCACGGTGCTGGGGAGCATGCGCCGCAGCAGCTCGATGGACTCCTCCACCACCTTCGCCAGGTCGGTGGGCCGCGGGTCGCTGTCGAGCCGCCGGCTGAACGCGAGCAGGCCGCGCGTGAGGTCGGCGCAGCGCTCCGCCGCCTGGCGGGCGATGCGGATGTGCCGCGCGCGCGGATCGTGCTCGGGCGTGTCGTCGCCGACCAGCGACAGGTGGCCGATGATTCCGGTCAGGGCGTTGTTGAAGTCGTGCGCGATGCCGCCGGCGAGCGTGCCCACGGTCTCCATCTTCTGCGCCTGCCGGAACTGCTCCTCGAGGGCGCGATGCTGCGTCACGTCGTCCATCGTGCCGTACATGCGCACGGGCCGTCCGTCCTCGTACTCGAAGAAGCCGCGGTCGCGCAGCACGATCCAGTGGCCGCGGCCGTGGAGGAAGCGGTATTCCTCGTCGAACGACTCACCCGACTTGAGCACGCGCTCCAGATAGGTGCTGACGCGTTCGCGGTCGTCCGGGTGGACGCGGCTGATCCAGTACGCCCACTCGCGGTCGAGGTCGGGAAGCGCTTCGTGCCCCAGCACGCAGATGAAGTTGCCGCTGCGCCGCACGGTGCGACGGACGAGGTCCCACTCGAACACGATCTGGCCGGTGGCCGAGGCGACTTTGGCGTAGCGGCGCTCCCACGAGCGTACCTCGTCGGACAGGGCGACGACCTCGCGCTGGTCGAGCACCACGGTGAGCACGGCGTCGAACTCCTCGCCCGTGCCGAGCCGCACGGGCACCGCGTGCGCCGCGAACGGCACCCGGACCCCGTCGTCGCGCACGTGCACCAGGTCGCGCAGGGTGGCGGGCCGTCCGGAGCGCAGCACCTGGCTCACGGCCAGGTCCTCGACGGGCACGGGGGTGCCGTCCGTGCGGTGGCGGTTCGCATGGCTCAGGCGCGCGAGGATGTCCTCCCCGGGCGCGGTCTCGATGCCGAACATCTGCTGCCAGCGCCTGTTGGAGAACATCAGCAGGCGCGTGGCTCGGTCCAGCATCGTCACGCCGACCGGCAGGCTCTCGAGCACCGATTCGAGCCGGAGCCGCTCCGCCTCGAGGGCGCGCTGGGCCGAGACGATGTCGTCCGCCATGCGGTCGAAGGCCTGGCCGGCGCGCGACACTTCGTCGTGGCCCGACATCCCCACGCGGGCGGCGCGGTCGCCCGAGGCGAAGCGGCGTGCGGTGGCGGCGAGCCGCGAGGCCGGGAGCAGCAGCTTGTCGCGCAGGAGCATCGCCAGCAGGCCCGCGAGCGCCAGCACCAGCAGGAGGTTGAGGCCGAGGCCCCCGAGCAGGATCCGCTCGATGCGCTCGGTGTCGGCGCCGGCGCCGGCCTCCGTCAGCAGCAGCTCTCGGGTGCCGAAGTAGTTGATGGCGCACACGATCGCGCCGCCGAGCACGACGATGGCGGGGATGGCGAGCGCCAGCCGGCGGGTCACGCGCTGCATCATGCGTCAGGCCCCCGCCCGGCCCGCGGGATGCGGCGGCCAGGCGTGCTCGCCGAGGCGCCGGCCCGCCACCCGGGACAGCGTCGAGAACAACGTGAGGTCCACACTGATGTTGCCGTCCATCGCGCGCAGCGCCTCCTCGATCACCATCAGGCGGCGGCGCGCCTCCTCGGCGTCGAGCGCCGCCGCCTGCGGGCGCAGCACGGCTTCGCGGTCGCGGTTCACGAGCGGCAGGTCGCCGCCGCCGTCGAGCAGGCGCAGCAGGTCGCGCAGCCACAGCTGGTGGTGCTCGAGCAGCCGCCGCAGTTTCTCGCGGCCGGTGCGGCCGAAGCCGGCGGCGGCCTGCACGGCCTTCCACAGGCCGGCGGCGTCGCCGCGCAGGGCGGGCTCGAGCAGCGCCAGCGCGGCATCGCGGTCCTTGGCGGCGTCGGCGTCGCGCAGCATCAGGGCCCGCGCCAGCGATCCGCTCGCAAGGGCCGCCAGCAGCGCCGCGTCGCGGGCCGGGACCTCGGCGCGGCGCTCGAGCACGTCGCGCACGGCGTCCTCGGCGAGCGGGCGGAAGCGCACGCGCTGGCAGCGCGAGCGGATGGTGGCGGGCAGCCGCGAGAGGCGCGAGGTGGTCAGCACCCACACGGTGGCGGCGCCGGGTTCCTCGATGGCCTTGAGCAGCGCCGAGTACTGGTCCTCGCGCATGCGGTCGCAGTCGCGCACCACCACCACGCGCCGCGAGGCCTCGTAGGGCTTGTAGGCGAGTTCGCGCTGCAGGGCGCGTGTCTGGAACAGCCGGATCGAGGCGGCCTTGTCGTATTGGAACACGAACAGCGGGTCCTGCCGCAGCTGCTCGAATGTCTCGGGGAGGGTCTCGGCCTCGACCGTCTTCTCGTCCCCCGAGACCGGGAACACCAGCTTGAGGTCGGGATGCAGCAACTGCCCCGACTTGCGGCACGCGGGACACGCGCCGCAGGCGTCGTCGCCCGGGGCGGCCGGCGGCTCGGGCGCGCCGAACAGCGACGCGGCGGGCGAGGGCGCGGCGGCGGGCGCGGCGCCGGCGACACGGTCGCACAGGACGGCGCGCGCGAAGGCCAGCGCCGCCGTGCCCTTGCCGATGCCGGGCGGTCCGTGGAACAGGTACGCGTTGCCGTAGCGCCCGCTGGCGACGATGCCGCGAAGGTAGGCGCCGACCTCGGGTTGTCCCAGCAACTCGGAGAGCGTGATCAAGGGCACGGGGGGACCTCTCTGGCCACAGGCGGCCCCCGGAGGCTACCACGAGTCGGGCTCAGCGCAGCCAGTTCTGCGGATCCTGGGCGGCGCTGCCCTTGCGCACCTCGAAGTGCAGCACCGGCCCCTTGAGCGAGCCCTCCTCGCCGACGCGGCCGATGGTCTCGCCGGCGGCCACTTCCTGCGCGTTGCGCACCGCGACCTGGGACAGGTGCGAGTAGAGCGTGTAGTAGCCGTCACCATGGTTCAGCACGACCATCCCGCCGACGCCCTCGTAGTCGTCGCTGGCGAAGTCCACGCGGCCCTTCGCCACCGCCCGCACCGGCGTGCCGACCGGGGCCGAGATGTCGATGCCGTCGTTGTGGATCTGGGTGCCGAATCGGGGGTGGGTGCTGATGCCGAAGCGGCCCACCACCTCGCCGCGCACGGGCCAGTCGAGGGCGCCCTGGCCCTTGGCGAAGTCGCCGCTGTAAGGCTGCGGGTCGCGGCCCTGCTCGCGGGCACGCGCCGTCTCCTCGCGGCGCTGGCGCTCGAGCCGGGCGAGCAGCGCCTGGATGCGCCTGGCGGTGCGCTCGAGTTCGGCGGCGGCGGCCTCGAACGCCTGGCGCTGCGTCTGGATGGTCTTGACGTCGCCAGCGCGCTGCTGCCGCAGCCGCGACAGGTTGCTCTGCTCGCGGTCGGTCAGCTGGGCGGTGCGCTCGACCTGCGTGAGGTTGGTCTCGAGCACGCTCTTGTCGGCCTCGACGCGGCTCTTCTCGGCGCGCACGCCCTCGAGCAGGATGCGGTCCTGCTGCGCGACCATGGTCAGGAAGTCCCAGCGCGCGAGCAGCTGCGCGAACGACTGGGTCGAGAGCAGCACCTCGAGCTCGCGCGCCGGTCCGAACTTGTAGCTCTCGCGCAGGCGCTTGGCGAGGCGGCGGCGGGCGCGGTCCAGCGACTGGACGCTGCGCTCCAGGTTGGCGCGGGTGAGTTCGAGCTGGTTGTCGAGCTGGCGCTGGCGCCGCTGCAGGTTGTTGAGGCGCTGCCGGGTGCGGCGCAGGTCCCGCTCGGTGCGGCGCAGCTGCCCGACCGCCTTGTTCTCCTGCACCTTCATCCGGCCGGCGGCGGCGCGCTTCTCGGCGGCCTCGCGCTTGACCTGCTCGAGGCGCCGCCGCTCCGCCTGCTCGAGGCTGTCCTGCGCGGCGGCGGGGCGCGGCCCCGCCACGCGCCGAAGGGCGTCGGGCGCCGGCAGCACCGTGAGCGCGGCCAGCGCGAGCAGGCCCAGCAGCCGGCGCGTGCCGCGCCCGCTCACGCTCACGGCCCGACGGCCCTCAGGACGCGGGACACCGCGATGCTGCCGGCCACCCAGGCGAGCAGTCCGGCGCCGCCGACGAAGGCCAGCATCCACAGCGGCGGCAGGAACACGAGGCCGGTCACGCGCAGGGCGACGACGTGGTGCAGGCCGGCCATGATCGCCAGCGCCACCAGCGCCGAGAACAGCGTGACGAGCAGGCCCTCGATCACGAACGGCGTGGCGATGAAGCCGTCGCGCGCGCCGAGGCGCGACATGATCTCGACCTGCGCCCGCCTCGCGAGCACCGTCAGCCGCAGCGTGTTGTGCAGCACCAGCACGATGGCGAGCGCCACCACGACGCCCAGCGCCAGCGCAGTGCGCTGCAGGCCGCCGGCGATGGCGTCGAGGCGCCGCACCCAGTCGGCGCCGTAGCGCACGTCCTCGACCTCGGGGAACTCGCGCGCGCTGCGCGCCACCTTCTCGGTCTCGGCGTAGGACAGGAGCGAGGGCTTGAGCTTGAGACGGATCGAGGCCGGCAGCGGGTTGGTGTCCACCGCCTCGAGCAGTTCGGGGTCGCCGATCTGCTCGCTGAACTCCTCCCACGCCTGCGCCCGGCTCACGAACGTGGGCGCGCCATAGAGCTCGCGCAGCCGCGTCATCAGCGCCTGCACGTCGGCGTCGGAGAGGTCGTCGCGAAGGTAGAGCACCATCTCGCGGCGGTCGCCCACGGCCCGCAGCGTGCGTTCGGCGTTGAACGACAGCAGAAGGAACACGCCGCACAGGGTGAGGGCGGCGGTGAGCGAGTACATCGCGCTCAGCGCCAGCCCGCGGTGGGCGTTGAGCGAGCGCCAGGCTTCGCGCAGGAAGAACGGGTGCATCAGGCGCCTCCCCGGGGTGCCGCGCCGGCCGGGGGCGCGTAGCCATGCGTGCGCGGCTGCTCGCGCAGCCGGCCCTCCTCGAGCACGTAGCGGCGGCCGGGCAGGGCCTCGGCCACCTCGGGGCGGGTGGTGCCCACCACGAGCGCGGCGCCCTCGCGGTGGATGCGCAGCAGCAGCGCCAGCACGTCGCTGGCGCTGCGCGGCTCGAGCGCGCCGGTGGGCTCGTCGGCGAGCACGAGCGCCGGGCGGTTGACGATGGCGCGGGCGATGGCGCAGCGCTGGCGCTGTCCGAACGACAGCTCCTGCGGCAGCTTGGTCTGCTCGTCGTGCAGCCCGACCTCCTGCAGCGCGTGCAGCGTGCGCGGCACCACCTCGCTCTCGCCGAAGTGTCCGCCGATGCGCACCGCCAGCGCCACGTTCTCGAACACACTGCGGTCCGAGAGCAGCCGGAAGTCCTCGTACACGACGCCGATGGTGCGGCGCAGCAGCGCGCGGTTGGCGCGCGACAGACGGGCGCCCGTGAACGTGCCCACGCGCACCGTGCCCGAGGTCGGCTGCACCTCGTGGGTGATCAGCTTGAGCACGGTGGTCTTGCCGGCCGCGCTGTGGCCGAGGATGCAGACGCATTCCCCCTCGTCCATGCTCCACGACACGTCGTCGAGCGCGAGGCGCTCTCCGTAGCGCTTGGTCACGTGATCGAACTGGATCATCGCTCCTCCTCCGCGCGTCCGTGCGCGGTGTGGCGGAAAGAGAGGGGGGCTAGAGCTTGTACTCGATGCGTGCCTTCTCCCGCAGGGTCTTGACCCAGGCTTCCATGCTCTCACGGAACTTGAGCTGCGCCACCGCCTCGGGGAGCTCGTCGCGGATCTCCTCGAGCGTGTACTCGCGCTCGGGACGCCGGTCGGCGAGCTTGAACACGTTGAAGCCGGCGGGATTCGTGAGCACCTCGCTCACCTCGCCCACCTCGAGCGAGTCCACGCCCTCGCGGATGGCCGGCTGCAGCCCGGACAGCGACAGGAACCCGAGATCGCCATCCTCGCCCACGGGGCCCTCGAAGCGCGAGTAGCGGCGCACGAGCGTGCCCCAGGGCGTGCCCTTGATCGCCTGGTCGCGCACGCGCGCGGCCTCGGCGCGGGCACGCGCGATGTCGGCCTCGGTGGGGGCGACGCGAATCAGGATGTGGCGCGCATGCACCTCGACCTCGGGCTTGCCGTCGGCGCCGATGGAGTCGCGCCCGGTCACGGTCTTGAGCGTGTCGCGCTCGATGGGCTGCACCAGGTGCCAGCCGTACGGGCTCTGCACGGGCTGCGAGACCTCGTTGTTCTTGAGCGAGAACGCGGCGTTCTCGATGGACGGCTCCATGCGGCCGCGCCCGAAGAAGCCCAGGTCGCCGCCCGACTGCGCCGAGGCCTTGTCGTCGGAGACCTCGGCCGCCACCTTGGCGAAGCGCTCGCCCTTGAGGATGCGGGCGCGTGCGTCGGCGGCCTTGCGGCGGCCGGCGGCGAGCGCCGCGGAATCCGGCGACGGCGGGATCTGGATGACCGACAGCCGCACCTCGCCCGGGACCTTGGGGAACTTGGCGCGATTGGCCTCGAAGTAGCGCACGGCCTCGGGGGCCGGCACCGGCTTGCGCGGGATCTGCTTCTGCACGAGCCGCTGGCCCATCATCTGGCGGCGCAGCTCGGTGCGATAGCGGTCGCGCAGGCGCGACTCGGTGGTGTTCTCGCGCTGGAGCTGCTCGGCGTAGGCGGCCTCGCTGCCGAGCCGCTGCTTGACGTCGCCGATCGCCTCGTCCACCTGCTTGTCGATCTCGGCGTCGCTCACGGTGATGTTCTGGCGCTTGGCCTCGGCGATGATGAGCTTCTCGTCGATCATCTGGTCGAGGATCTGGCGGCGCAGCACCTGGATCTGGTCCGGCGCGGGCCGTCCGCCGGCGCGCTGGAGCGCGAGGAACAGCTGCTCCTCGACCTCGCTGGCGAGGATGACCTCGTCGTTGACCGTGGCCGCGACCTGGTCGATGGCGTCGTCCTCGGGCGTGGGCGCCTTCTGCGCGGGCGGCGCGGCCGGCCGGGCGGCGGCCTGGGCATGGACGAACGGCGCACGCGCGAGCACGGTGAGACCCAGGGCGAGCGCGGCGAGCACGGACAGCACGGCCGCGCGGCGGGCGGTGGGCAAGTGCGGACCTCCGGAGAAGGAGCGGTCGGGGAGACGAGGGTGCGGAAACCGGCGCGCAGTATGCCACCACCGCGCCACGGTCGCACCCATTCTACGGGGCCGGGCCGCCCCGGCATCCCTTTGCGGGGCGCATCTTTGCGCTTTCGGGACACCGCGGGCCGGCACCCGCGAGCGTTCGGCGCGGCGCGGCCCGCGCTCGTCCGGGCCCGGACCCGGCGCGGGTGCGGCAGCCGCGATACTGTCCCGGCGCCGAGCGACCCCCTGCGGTCGCGGCGCGCGCGACCGTCGCGCGCGCCCGGCGACCACCCGGTTCGAGGGCCCCACAGTGAGTTCCCGTCCGGCCGCGTGGCGTGCGCTGGCGGTGGCCGCCGTGCTGGTCGCCATCGCGTTCGCCCTCCCCCGGTTCCTCACCCACACGCCCTACCAGCGCCTCGGCGCCGCGATGTCCCGGGGCGGCGCGGTGGAGCGCATCGTCGGGCCGCCGGCCGAGGGCCTGCTGCGGCCGGGCGACGTGCTGCGCTCCGTGGACGGATTCGTGATCGGCGACTCGGTC
>CAZMQP010000107.1:0-7945 GCA_964568385.1 uncultured bacterium | reverse complement strand
CGCGCCCTCACCGCCGAGGCCGCCTCGCGGCCGATCAGCGCGCGCCCGGCGCGCGGCAGCGCCCGCGGCGGGGGCACGATGGCGCCGCCCGGCTCGAGCAGCGTGATCGCCACGACCGACTCACCGAGGCCGTCGAGGACGCGGCCGCCGCCGCCGAGGCAGTAGCCCGTGAGGATGCAGTTGAACGGCAGTTCGAGGCAGGCGCGGGCCATGGGCTGCGGCGTCTGCAGGCAGCGCAGGCCGGGCCCGCAGGCCATGCACTGGGCGGACGCGGGCCGCGGCAGGGCGCACAGGCTCGAGAGGACCAGGAGGACCGGGATCACACGCACGACGGGCACCTCGGAAGGGGGCGGTGGAGAGGGGCGCGAGGGGCCGTGCAGGCGGCGTGCCCATGCGGGAGGCCGCGCGGCGCAACGCGAAAGGGCGCGCCGGCCCGCCGCTTCGGTGACGCCGGCGTGGGCGGGCCGACGACCGTGGGGACGGCCGGAGGGGCCGCGCGATGAGCGCTTGAAGCGCCCCGCCCCGCGGCCTAAGGTCGGTTGTCATGGTCAAGGCCGTACCGCGTCGGATCGAGTCGCTCGCCGTGCTGGTCGGCTTCGTGCGCGAGTTCCTCGCGGCCGAGAAGCTGTCGGAGGAGCTCGCCTTCGACATGGATCTCGTGCTCGAGGAGCTGTTCACGAACCTCGTCCGCCATGGCCGCGGCGAGGGGGACATCGAGGTGGAGCTCGGCCGGGCCCCCGGCGAGGTCTCGATCCGGCTGCGGGCCGCGGAGCGCTCGCCGTTCGATCCGACCGCCGCTCCGCGGGTCAACGTGAACCTGCCGCTCGAGGAGCGGCGGGCGGGCGGACTCGGGATCCACTTCATCCGCGAGCTGTGCCACATCTTCCGATACGAATGGAGCGACGGCGTCGGGACGACGCTGGTCGTCATGGGAGTGAACGACGCGTGCTCGAACTGAAGGTCGAGGCGGACGGAGTGGTCCGGATCCAGGGCCGGCTCGATGCGGAGCAGTCCGACCGCGCGCTCGAGACGCTCGAGCGGCTCTCCGGGCCGCTGACCCTGGACTGCACCGGGCTCGAGTACATCTCCAGCGCCGGCATCAGCGTGATCATGCAGACGTGGAAACGTCTCCATAGCCAGGGGGCATCGTTCCGCATGATCGGAACGACCCCCCGGGTCCGCAACGTGTTCGGATACGCCGGTCTCGACAAGGTCCTCGACATCCAGTAACCCGCTCGCGCGGGTGCCGGCCCCCCCTTCCCCGCGACCCGGCGGTGCGCCGCCGGTGCCGTATCGAGTCCCCTCGCGCTCCCGCCGGCCGCCCGCCCTCGCGTGCGCCCCCTCCGGCCGGTCGCGCTCCGGCGCCAACTTCCGCGCGCCAGATGGGTATGGATGGACGACGAGACGCTGGTCCGAAGGTGCCTCTCGGGCGACACGGAGGCGTTCGGCGAACTGGTCAGCCGCTACGAGCGGCCGCTCTACACCGTGGCCCTGCGCATGCTGCGGGACCCGGACGAGGCCCGGGACGCCACGCAGAACGTGTTCGTGAAGGCCTGGCGGCACCTGGACCAGTTCGATCGGAATCGGCGGTTCTTCAGCTGGATCTACCGGATCGCGGTGAACGAGTCGCTGAACCGGGTGACGAGGCGGAAGCCCACCGACCCCCTCGACGAGTGTCTCGCCGACCGGGGCGCCGACCCGGCCGAACACGCCGAACGACTCGACGACTCGCTGCTCATCGAGCGCGCGGTGCGACAGCTTCCGGAACCCCAACGCGAGGTCATCGTGCTCCGACACTGGCTGGACCTGTCCTACGAGGAGATCGCCGAGGCGATCCATGTGCCCGCGAGGACCGTGAAGTCGCGCCTGTTCTCGGCGCGCGCACGCCTGGCCGGCATCCTCGCCTCCATGGGCGTGAGGCCGTCGTGAACGAGCCGCTCAGCCATCTGCTGCAGCGCCTCATCGAAGGCGAGGCATCCGACGCGGAACGCACGCGGCTCGAGGGGCTCATGGCCCGTGACCCGGGCCTGCGCCGCCGCCACGACGAACTCGCCCGCGTGTTCTCCGCCCTCCGCTCCGCACGTCTCGAGGACGCGCCGGCCGGCCTGCGCGACGACATCCTGCGCTCCATCCGCGGGGCCGCCCCCGCGCGGACGCCGGCGGCGCGCACCGGCCGGCCGCGGCTCTCGTGGCTGCGGTTCGCCCTGCCGGTCGCGGCGGTCGCGGTGGCCGCCGTGGTGCTGGTGGCCGAGCGGCGCGGCGGACCGCAGGCCCCGGCCGGCGAACACACGACCGGCGCCCTCTCGGCCGCCGACCCGCGCGCCTCGCTGCGGCTGGGCCGCGGACCCGGCGCCGTCACCGTGACGACCGAGGCGGCCGGGGCGGGCTTCCGGCTGCACGTGCGCAACGGCGGCTCCCCGGTCCGACTGGTGCTCGAAGCCCGCACCGAGGGGCCCGCGGTCGTGCGCGTCTCGGTCGCGTATCCCAACGGCCGGTCCTCGACCGGCGACCTCCGCACGACGGTGGCCGAGCCCGATCGCTGACCACGCTTCTCCGCGACGCCCCACCCAACTTCCGGACGGGTGGCGTGTCATTCGTTCAGACCATGTCCAATGATCGAGTCCACATCCCGACGCAGTGAGGAGGAGGGAACCATGGCCAAGCATCGCAACACGATCGTCGCCGGTCTCGTCGTGGCGGCAGGCGCCGTCGGATACCTCGCCTGGCAGGGCACGCTGGGCGATCCGCCGCCGGGGACCGAGGGCTCCATCGGGGCCGCCAAGCGCTACCAGTCGCAGCAGATCACCGCGGGCGACGTCGAGCTGACCGACGCGCAGACCCAGGCCTTCATCCAGAGCGACCTGTTCCGCCGCATGCAGACCGACGCCGAGTTCCGCAAGGCCGTCATCGAGGGCGGGCTCGACCGCTTCGCCGAGGCCCAGGCGCGCTCCGTGGACGTCGCCCGCGCGGCGATGGACGTGGCGCTCGCCGCCGAAGCGGCGAAGATGATCGACGTCGGCGCCAAGGCGCGCGACCTCGCGCTGTCGGCCGAGGCGCTCGCCAAGTCCAAGGACTTCGGCCTCATGACCGAGGCCGAGCGCCGCCGCTACAGCGATCCCGCCAAGATGGCCGAAGTCGAGCGCCAGAAGGACGCGGCCCGGATGACCGAGGCCGAGCGCTGGAAGATGATCGACAACGGCCGCATGGTGGATGCCGAGAAGGCCGTGCTCGACCTGGCGAAGCAGGCGGACGCGCTCGCGCGCTCCGTGGATGCCGCCCGGAGCGAGGAACTGGCGGCCAAGACGGCCGAGCTGGCGCGCGCCAACGAGGCGCTCTCCCGCTTCTCCGAGGTCTCGCGCGGCTACATCACCGGCGCCCGCGCCGCCGACGTCGCCGCCCGTGCCGAGGACCTCGCCCGTGCGGCCGACGCGGCCAAGATGACCGACGCCGCCGCCCGCGCCCGCGAGGTCTCGCGCAGCGCCGACGCCCTGGCGAAGGCCAAGGACCTCGGCCGCACCGTGGACGCCGAGGCCCGCGTGGCGGACCTGGCCAGGCAGGCCGACGCGCTCGCCCGCACCAAGGACCTCGCGCTCAACGCCGACGCCGCCGCGCGCGCCAAGGACCTCGGCCGCGCCGTGGACGCGATGGCCCGCATCACCGACGCCGCCCGCAGCTCGATCGTGAGCGCGCGCGCCACCGACCTCGCCGCCCGGGCCCAGGACATGGCCAAGGCCGCCGAGGCCGCCAGGATGACCGACGTCGCTGCCAAGGCGACCGACGTCGCCAGGATGGCCGATGCGCTCGCGAAGGCGAAGGACACCGGCCGCTCGGCCGACGCCGCGGCCCGCATCGCCGAGGTGGCGGCCAAGGCGCACGAACTGGCCCGGATGAGCGATGCGGCGCGGCAGATGGACGCCTCCGCACGGGCGAAGGACCTGGCGCTGAGCGCGGACGCCATGGCGCGGGCGAGTGAGATGGCCCGCTTCACGGACGCCTCGGCCCGGTTCCGCGACCTGGCGCGGATGATCGACGCGGGACGCTTCACGACGCAGTAAGCTGACCGGAATCGCCGGGGCCCGGCGGTTCCACCCGAACGCGGACCCCAGGCCCCCGGCCGAGGGTCCGCGTTCCGTCGTTCCCCACGGGAGGCCGCCACCGCATGCCCCGCCCGCTCCGGCTGCTGTCGCTGCTCGCCGCCCTGCTGATGGCGGCGCCCGCGCCCCCGGCCCGGGCGCAGATCGAGGTCATCGAGACCGACGACCTGCGCCTCATGTACCCCGCGCCGCTGCTGTCGTTCCTCGCCCCCTACACGGCGCGGTGCTTCGAGAACAGCATGCGCTTCCACAAGCCGCTGTGGGGGTACACGCCCTCGGAACCCGTCCAGGTGATGCTCGACGACTTCACCGACTACGGCAACGCCGGCGTGTGGGTGAACCCGCGCAACAGCATGGTCCTCCACATCGCGCCGTCGAGTTTCGTGTACGAGACGGGCCCCTCCAACGAGCGCATCAACTTCACGATGAACCACGAAGTGGTGCACGTGATCGCGCTCGACGCGCCGGGCGGATCCGACCGCCTCTACCGCGGGTTCTTCCGCGGCAAGGTGCGCGAGACGAGCGAGCATCCCGAGACCATCCTCTACAGCCACCTCGTGCTGCCGCGCCGGGCGGCGCCGCGCTGGTACCACGAAGGCATCGCGGTGTTCCTCGAGACGTGGATGGCCGGCGGCATCGGCCGCGCCCAGGGCCCCTACGACGAGATGGTGTTCCGCGCCATGGTGCGCGACAGCGCGCACTTCTACGATCCGCTCGGGCTCGAGTCCGAGGGCACGCGCGTGGACTTCCAGGTCGGGGCCAACTCCTACCTCTACGGCACCCGCTTCATGAGCTACCTCGCCTGGGAGCACTCCCCCGAGCAGCTGATCGCGTGGGCGGGGCGGCCGCCCGGGAGCAAGCGCTACTTCGCGCACCAGTTCCGCCACGTCTTCGGCAAGCCGCTGTCCGAGAGCTGGGCGGACTGGATCCGCTTCGAGCGCGAGTTCCAGCACGCGAACCTCGCGGCGGTGCGCCGCCACCCGACCACGCCCATGCGGCCGCTCTCGCCGCTCGCGCTCGGCTCCGTCTCGCGCGCCTTCGTGGACAGCACCAGCGGCTCGCTGATCGCGGCCGTGTTCCATCCGGGCGCGCTCGCCCACCTCGCCGCCATCCCGCTCGATGGCGGGCCCGAGCGCGTGCTGCAGGAGGTCAAGGGCCCGGCGCTCTACTTCGTGACCTCGCTGGCGTTCGACCCCGATGCGCGCAAGCTGTTCTACACCACCGACCACAACGAGTGGCGCGACCTGCGCGAATACGACCTCGCCTCGGGCCGCGACCGCCTGCTCATCCGGGACGCGCGCATCGGCGACCTCGTGTTCGACCGCGCGACCGGCGCCCTGTGGGGCGTGCGCCACCTGAACGGGATCTCGGCGCTGGTGCGGCTCGCGCCCCCCTACGACCGCTGGCGGCTGGTGTGGGCGCTGCCCTACGGACTCGACGCCTACGACCTCGACCTCTCGCCCGACGGCAGCACGCTCGCCGCGTCGTTCGCCGAGATCAGCGGCCGCCAGACCCTGCGGCTGCTCAACACCGGCGCGCTGGCCGACGGCGACACCACCTCGCGCACGCTGTGGGACTTCGGCACCGCCATCCCGGCCGGGTTCACGTTCGACCCCAGCGGCCGCCGCCTCTACGGCAGTTCGTACTACACGGGCGTCTCGAACATCTTCCGCTACGACCTCGACCGCGACTCGATGGATGTGGTCTCCAACGCCGAGACCGGCTTCTTCCGGCCCGTCCCGGCCGGCGGGGACTCGCTGATCGTGTTCGAGTACGGCGGCCGGGGATTCCGCCCCGGCCGCATCCGGCCGGAGCCGCTCAGCGACGTGAGCGCCATCGCGTTCCTGGGTGAGCGGCTCGTCGAGCGCCGCCCGGTCCTGAAGACGTGGCAGGTGCCGCCGCCCTCGAGCATCGCGCTCGATCCGGTCCGCTCGGCCCCGCGGCCCTACCGCCCGCTGCAGCGCGTGGCGATGACGACCGCCTACCCGATCGTCGAGGCCTACCGCGACCGTGTCGCGGTGGGCTGGCATGCCGACTTCTCCGACCCGATGTTCTTCCACGAGTTCGGCCTGAGCGCCTCGGTGACGCCGCAGCAGGGCCTGTCCGACGACGAGCGGCTGCACCTGACCGCACGCTACAAGCGCCACGGCCTCTCGCTCGCGTTCCGCTGGAACCCGGCATCGTTCTACGACCTCGTCGGCCCGACCCGGTCGAGCCGGAAGGGGCACGGCACCTCACTGTCGTGGAACCGGACGCTGGTGCGTGACCTCCCGCGCTCGCTCGAGTGGACGGCCGAGGCGAGCCACTGGGGCGGCCTCGACCGGCTGCCCGAGAACCAGAACGTCGAGACCGCGGCCGGCTTCGACCAACTGCTCTCCGTGGGGAGCGGGCTCCACTACAAGAACCTCCGCACCTCGATGGGCGCGCCCGACTTCGTGAAGGGCGTCGAGGCGTGGGCGGGCGTGCGCCAGAACGGCGTCCGCACGGTGCGGGCGGGCGAGGCGGCGTGGCGGGGCTTCCCGTTCGTGGACGGCGGCGTGTCGCTGGGGCATCCGGTGCCGGGGTTCGCCAACTCCTCGGTCTGGCTGCGCACCGCCGCGGGGGTGGCCACCGGCGAGAGCGGCGAACCGTTCGCGAACTTCTACTTCGGCGGCTTCGGCAACAACTGGCTCGACCGCGGCGAGCCCAAGCGCTATCGCGACCCCTTCCGCTTCCCCGGCACCGAGCTGGACGCCGTCTCGGGCACCGACTTCGCCCGCGCGATGCTCGACTGGAACCTGCCGGCGCTCCGCTTCCGCCGCGCGGGCACGCTCGCGCTGTACGCCAGCTGGGCCCGCGTGTCGCTGTTCGGCGGCGGGCTGGCCACGAACCTGCGCGGCTCCGGGGCGCGGCGCGAACTGGCCCACGCCGGCGCCCAGGTGGACGTGCGGCTGCAGCTGCTGACGCAGGCGCCCCTGACGCTGTCGGTGGGCCACGCCCGGGCGTTCGAGCGGCGCGAGGGGCCCTCGCGGGAGTGGATGGTCTCACTCAAGATCCTCTGATGAACCCCTGGAGCCTCGTCGTCGGATTCGTCCCCGTGATCGCGTTCCTGGCCGGACTGCGCCTGATGGACAGCTACAAGCTCGTGCACCGGCGCGCGCTGCTGTCGGCGATCGCGGGCGGCATCGGTGCGGCGCTGCTCGCCTTCGTCGTCAACCGCCTGCTGCTCGATGGCGCGCACGTGCCCGTCAGCCAGCTGCGGGCGTGGTGGGCGCCCGTCACCGAGGAGGTGCTGAAGGGGCTGTTCGTGGCGTGGCTCGTGAGCACCGACCGCGTCGGATTCGTGGTGGACGCCGCGGTGATGGGCTTCGCGGTGGGCGCCGGCTTCGCGCTCGCCGAGAACCTCTACTACGCCAACGCCCTGCGCGACCCGTCGCTGGCGCTGTGGCTGGTGCGCGGACTCGGCACGGCGATCATGCACGGCACCGCCACGGCGCTGTTCGCCATCCTCGCCAAGGGGCTCTCGGACCGTGACGCTCGCGCCGGCGCCGCCGTGTTCCTGCCCGGACTGCTGGCCGCCGTCCTCGTGCATGCGGCGTTCAACCAGCTCGGTACGTCCCCGTTCGTCACCACCGCCATCCTGCTGGCCGCCAGCCCCCTGCTGCTGCTCGCGGCATTCGAGTACAGCGAGCGGGCGACGCGGGAATGGCTCTCGAGCGGGTTCGACGGCGAGATGGAGATGCTCGAGTCCATCCTCGACGGCGAGGTCGCCGAGACGCCGGTCGGCCGCTACCTCGACACCCTGCGCTCGCGGTTCGACCCCATCATCGTGGCCGACCTGCTCAAGACCGGGCGGTTCGATGAGCCGCTTT
>CAZMQP010000106.1:0-7971 GCA_964568385.1 uncultured bacterium | reverse complement strand
GAGCCCGCACTCGTCCTCGCCGCCGCCGCGCGTCCGGGCCTCGACCTGCGCGAGGCGCTGCCCGAACGGCTCGCGCACGCCCGCGGCCGCGGGGGCGGCAGCCCGGTACTGCTCACGCTGGCCCCGGCGGACGCGGCCGCCGCGCGGGAGGCGCACGCGCGCGCCTGCGCCTGGCTCGCCGAGCGGGCGTCCGCATGACGAAGCGGCGCCCCCGTGAGGGAGCGCCGCTCGGATGTCCGGATGACGCGCCGAGGCGCGCCGGTCACTTCTTGTGGGCGGGAGCCTTGGGCTTGGCGGCGGCCTTCGCCTTGGGCTTGGCCTTGGCGGCGGTCCGCGTCACGGTGGCGCGCGCCGCGGGCGTGGCGGCCGCGGCCGCCTTGGGCTTGGCCGCGACGACCGGCTTGTTGGGCAGCGTCCGGACCTGCGCGGCCTTGGCCGCGGGCGCCTTGCCGCCGGTGGGGCGGGCCGGCGTGACCCGAGCCGAGCCGGAGCGTCCCGAGGCTCCGCGCGAGGACGAGGTGCGCGACGTGCTGTTGCTGCCGGGCATGCGCCCCGCGAGATAGGGATTGCGGCTGGCGGCGGTGCGGCGGGCGCGGATGTGCTCGTCGTCGTAGATGGGCGCCTGCGCGATCTCCTGGGGCTTGCGCTCGTACTTGAAGTCCGGGAGCTGCACGCGCGGGATGGCGCGCCCGATGAAGCGCTCGATCCCCGCGAGGTGCCGCTGCTCCTCGGGGGCCATGAGCGTGAACGCGTCACCCTGGGCGTCCGGACGGCCCGTGCGCATGATGCGCTGCTGGTAGTCCTCGGGCGAGGGGGGCACGTCGAAGTTGACCACGTGCTGGACGCCGCCCAGGTCGAGTCCGCGCGCGGACTGGTCGGTGGTGACCACGATCTGCATGCGCCCGCGGCGCAGGTCGTCCATGGCACGCTCGCGCTCGGTCTGGTTCTTGCGCTCGTGCAGCGTGGTGACCGCGTATCCGCGCCGCTCGAGCTGGCGCGCCAGGCGGTCGGCGCCCTCGCGCTGACGGGCGAAGACGATGGTGCTGCGGACCTCGCCCGAGCTGGAGAGCAGCCGGTCGAGGAGCTCGATCTTGAGGTGCATGAGGACCGGGTAGATCGCGTGCGTGATGCCGGCGGCGGGCTGCGGCGAGGTCAGGTCCACGCGGACGGGCTCGATCAGCGCCTCCTTGCCGAGGCGGTTGAGCTCGGCCGGCATGGTCGCGGAGAACAGCAGCGTCTGGCGCGTCTCGGGGAGCAGCTTGAGCAGCTTGCGGATGTCCGGCGCCTGCCCCATGTCCACCATGCGGTCGGCGTCGTCGAGCACGAAGATCTCGAGATCCTCGAACTCCACGGCACGGCGCGCCTCGAGCTCGAGCAGCCGGTCCACGGTGGCGATGAGCACGTCCACGCCGGGCTCGCGCAGCATGCGCTCCTGGCTCGCGAGCGGGGATCCGGCGTGCGCGACGCCGATGCGCAGGTCGGTGCCGCGCGAGAAGTCGCGCGCCTGCGCCTCGACCTGGGACACGTGCTGCGGCGTCGGCTCGAGCACGATGGCGCGCAGCTTGGGGCCGCCGTCGAGCAGCCGCGCGAAGGCGGGGAGGAGGAAGGCGCCCGTCTTGCCGCTGCCGCTGGGCGCGTTGCCGATCAGATCGTTCCCCTGGAGCACGACGGGAATGGCCTTGCTCTGGATCGCGGTGGGCTCGGTCAGACCGGCGGCCTTCAGTGCCTGTGTCAGCGGAGCCGGCAGGCCCAGGGTGGTGAACATCTGTCGGGGATCTCCTCGGGTCCGGATCGCGCGCCCGGCGGGCGCGGTTCAAGTCCCCTAGCAGCTGGGAACACCGCACGTTACGGGCCCGAGGGGGGGCGGTTCAATGACGAAACGCCACCTGTCGTGAACCTGTCCTCTGTTCCGGAGTCGTCAACCGCCCACGGATGCGCGGCTTGCGCCCTTCCGGGGGCCCCCGCGCTGGCAGCGGGGGCACAGGAAGGTGGAGCGGCCGGCCTGGACGATGCGCCGGATGGGCGCACGGCAGCTGCGGCAGGGCTGTCCGAGCCGGTCGTACACCAGCAGCTGCTCGCCGTACTCGCCCGGCTCGTTCCAGACGTTTCGGAACGTGGAGAACGTGGTGCCCATGCGGGCGATCGCCTCCTCGAGCACGAGCGGCACCTCGGCGGCGATGCGGCCCCACTCGGCCGGACGGAGGGCGCCGGCGCGGCGGCGCGGATCGACCGCGGCGCGGAACAGGATCTCGCTCACGTAGATGTTCCCGAGCCCCGCGATGCGGCTCTGGTCGAGCAGGAAGGACTTGACCGGCGTGCGCGAGCCGCGCGCCAGTACGCGCAGCGAACCGGCCGTCGGCGGCGAGGCGAGCGGGTCGGGCCCCAGCCGCGCCAGCGAGGGATCCGCGCCGAGACCGCCGGCCGCCACCACGCGCAGCATGCCGAACCGCCTCGGGTCCTGGTACGCGACGGCCGAGCCGTCGGTGAACTCGAGCCGCAGGTGCACATGCGCGAGCCGCTCGGTCCCGGCGCCGCCGGCCGGCGCGAGCCAGCGCCCGCTCATGCCGAGGTGGGAGAGGAGCGTGCGGCCGTCGGACAGGCCGAGCAGCAGGAACTTGCCGACGCGGCGCGGCTCGAGGAACTCGGCGCCGGCGAGCGCGCGTGGCAGCGAGCCCAGCGACTCGGTGCGCAGCCGGAGCCGCGAGACGCGGGCGCGCGCCACGCGCCGCCCGGCGAGCACGCGCGCGAGCATGCGGCGCACGGTCTCCACCTCGGGCAGTTCGGGCATGACGGCAGCGTTCCCGAGTCGCCCTCCCCGGTCAAGCCGGCCTTGCCGCTCGCGCGACGGCCGTGGCATCCTGCCCCCTCCGGCGGCACCCCTCTCACCACGGGACGACATGGACGATCGCGCCCGCTTCGAGGAATTCGCGCAGCTCGCCACCGAGCAGCGCAATCCACGCACGATGGACCTCGACACGCTCGAGGTCCCCGAACTGCTGGCCCGCATCCATGCCGAGGACCGCACGGTGCCGGACGCGGTGGGCCGCGAGCTGCCGCACATCGCCGAGGCGGTGGAACTGGTGGTGCGGTCCTTCCGCCACGGCGGCCGGCTGATCTACGTCGGCGCCGGCACCAGCGGACGCCTCGGCGTGCTCGACGCCTCGGAGTGCCCCCCGACGTTCGGCTCCGAGCCCGAGCAGGTGGTGGGCGTCATCGCCGGCGGCTACACCGCGGTCGTGCGGGCGGTCGAGGGCGCCGAGGACCGCCGCGACGACGGTGCGAAGGCGATGGACGACCTGCTCGTCTCCCCGGACGACACCGTGATCGGCATCGCCGCCAGCCGGCGCACGCCCTACGTGGTGGCCGCCATCGAGCGCGCGCGCGCCCGAGGCGCCCGCACGGTGTACGTGACCTGCACGCCCCGCGAGGAGTTCACGCTGCCCGTGGATGTCGCCATCTGCCCGGTCGTCGGCCCCGAGGTGCTGATGGGCTCGACGCGCATGAAGGCGGGCACGGCGCAGAAGCTGGTGCTCAACATGATCAGCACGGCGGCGTTCATCCGCACCGGCAAGGCGTACGAGAACATGATGGTGGACCTGCTCGCGAACAGCCAGAAGCTCGTCGAGCGCAGCCGGCGCACGGTGATGACCGTGACGGGCGCCGACTACGAGCACGCCGGGCGCGCCATCGAAGCGGCGGGCCGCCGCGTCAAGGTGGCGATCGTCATGCTCAAGGCCGGCTGCTCGCGCGAGGAGGCCGAGCAGCGGCTCGCCGCCGCCGACGGATTCGTGCGCCGGGCGCTCGAGTCCGGCGCTCCGGGAGCGGCCTCGTGAGCCGGCGCGGCGGGGCCTTCGCGCTGCTCCTCCTGCTCGCGGTGATGTGCGGCTGCGGCGGCTCGGGCGAGCGCCGCGAGGTGGTCTTCTGGCAGTTCTGGCCGCTCGAGGTCATCCAGCCGATCGTGGACCGCTTCGAGGCCGAGCATCCCGGCATCGAGGTGCGCGTCGAGCAGCTCACCTGGGACAGCGGCAAGGACAAGATCACCGCCGCCGTCGCGGCCGGCCGGCCGCCCGACCTGTGCGAGCTCGGAAGCACGTACATGCCGCGGTTCCTCGAGGCCGGCGCGCTGTCGGACTGGAGCGCCGGCGTGGCCGACCTGCGCGATTCGCTGCGCGGCTGGGACATGTGCCGCATCGGCGAGGCGCTCTACGGCCTGCCGTGGGTGCTCGGCACGCGCGCGCTGTTCTACGACAAGACCCTGTTCGCGCGGGCCGGACTCGACTCCTCGCGGGGGCCCGAGACCTGGGACGAGGTGCGCACGGCGGCGGCGCGCATCCAGCGCCTCGGCGGCGGGGTGCACGGCTATGGCGTGTCGCTCAACGACCGCCAGAAGCTGTTCAAGAAGTTCATGCCCTACGCCTGGGGCAATGGCGGCGAGGTGCTGTCGCCCGGACTCGACTCCTCGCGCTTCGGCAGTCCGCAGAACATCGAGGCGCTCGAGTTCTACCTCTCGCTCCGCAAGGTGGGCACCACGGGGCTCCAGGACGAACTCGACAAGGAGTTCAAGGAGGGCCGGCTCGGCATGCAGATCTCGGGCGCCTGGCTGCTCAAGCAGATCCCGCGCGAGGCGCCGGGGCTGCGCTACGGCGTCGCGCTCGTGCCGCGGCCCGCCGCCGACCGCGGCGAGCACGCCTCGTTCGCCGGCGGCGAGGTGCTGGTGTCGTTCAAGGGCTCCGCGCGCAAGGAGGATGCGCTGCGGCTGGCGCGCTTCCTGGTGCGGCCCGACAACGCCCTGGCCCTGGCGATGAGCGCCCAGAGCGTGCAGCCGGCCAACGTCGGGGCCGATACGGCTGCGTTCTACCGGGAGCATCCGGGCCAGGCGATGCTGATCCGCCAGTTCGAGCACGCTCGATTCACGCCGAACCATCCGCGCTGGGACGAGATGGAGGAGGCGATCGAGGAGGAGATCGAGCAGGCCCTCTACGACCGCAAGACCGCGGCGCAGGCGATCGCCGACGCGCACGCGCGGGTGACCGCGCTGCTCGGGCGCTGACGGAGCGTGCGGACCCACTCGCGCCTCACGGCCTGGGGGCTGCTGTCGCCCTGGGTGGTCGCGTTCGGCGTGTTCGGGGTGTTCCCGATCGCCTTCTCGCTGCTCGCCTCGTTCACGGACTACTCGCCGCTGCGCGGCAGCGAATGGAACTGGGTCGGGCTCGCCCACTACCAGCGGGCGCTCGCCGACCGCGACCTGTGGAACGCGCTGCGCAACACCGGCATCTTCGTGGTCGGCACCATCCCGTTCACGACCGCCGCGGCGCTGGGGCTGGCGCTGGCCGTGCAGCCGGCCTTCCGCGGCCGCACCCTGTTCCGCGTCGGTTTCTTCCTGCCCAGCGTGGTGTCGGTGGTGGTGCTGTCGCTCGTGTTCAAGGGCCTCTATGCGGCCAACGGTTCGCTGAACGCGGCACTGGGCGCCATCGGCCTGCCGACGCCCGCATGGCTGCAGGACCCGGCCACCGCACTGCCGGCGATCATGGCGATGGATGTGTGGGCCGCGTGCGGCTACTACATGCTCATCTTCCTCGCCGGCCTCGAGTCCATCCCCGAGGAACTGCACGACGCCGCCAAGCTCGACGGGGCGGGGGCGTGGACCCGATTCACGCACATCACGCTGCCGCTGCTCCGCCCGACGCTGCTGTTCGTGGTGGTGGTCAACACCATCCGCAGCCTGCAGGTGTTCGCCGAGGTGTTCGTGATGACCCGCGGAGGCCCGCTCGGCTCCACCACCACGGTGGTGTTCCATCTCTACGAGCAGGCGTTCGGCCGCTTCGAGCTCGGCTACGCCAGCGCCATCGCCTGGCTGCTGTTCGCGCTGTCCATGGGGCTCGCCTGGCTGCAGATGCGCGTGATCGCCGAGCGCGAGGAGGGCGGGCGATGATCTCCGAGGCCGCCGCCGGGCCGCCGCCGCCCGCCCCGTGGGCGCGCAGTGCGCGCCGCTGGCTGTGGCTGTCGCCGCTGCTCGCCACCATGCTGCTGCCGTTCGTCTGGATGGTGGCCGTGTCGCTGGCGCCGCAGGCCGGGGACTCGCTGGCGCGCGCCCTGCGCGGGCCCTGGGACCTGTCGCAGTACACGGCGCTGTTCCGCTCGGCGGGCGTGGGGCGCTACCTGTTCAACAGCGCGCTCGTCGCGGTGGCGGTGGTGAGCCTCAACGTGGCGACCGCCGCCATGGTGGGCTACGTGCTCGGCCGCCGCCGAGTGCCGGGCGAGCGCTGGTGGACCCTCGGCATCGTGGCCACGCTCATGGTGCCCAAGCAGACCCTGATGATCCCCCTCTACCTGGTGCTCGCCCGGTTCGGCTGGCTCGACACCTACGCGGCGCTGATCCTGCCGTTCGCCGCCGACGCGTTCAGCATCTTCCTGGTGCGGCAGTACGTCGCCCAGCTGCCGCTCGAGTTCGAGGAGGCGGCCCGGGTGGACGGGGCCTCGGACTGGCAGATCTTCCGGGAGATCGCCCTGCCGCTGCTGCGGCCGGTCCTCGCCGTGGTCGCGATCCAGTCGTTCCTGACGAACTGGAACTCGTTCCTCTACCCGCTGGTCTTCGTGGACTCCGACCGCATGCGCACGCTCCCGGTGGGACTCGCGCTCCTGTCGCAGACGGAGCACAGTGTGGACTGGGGGGTGCTCATGGCGGGTTCCACGATCGCGTCGCTGCCGGTGCTGGCGGTGTTCATCCTGTTCCAGCGCCGGATCCTCGCCGGCCTGATGGCGGGGAGCGGGAAGTGAGCGCGCCGAAGCGGGCGCCGCGCCCCGGCGCGCGCATCGTCGGCCTGATGACCGGCACCAGCGCCGATGCTGTGGACGCCATCCTCGTGGACTTCCACGGCGAGGGCCTGGCGGCCACGCACGAGGTGCTGGGCTATCGCGAGACGCCGATGCCCGACGCCCTGCGCCGCGAGGTGCTCGAGCTCGCGGCCGCCGAGCGCTGGGAACCCGAGCGCGTGCTGCGGCTCGATGCCGCCCTCGGGGAGTGCTACGCGGAGGCGGTCGCGGCGCTGCTCGCGGCCGTCGCGGCCGCGGCCGCCAGCGTGGATGCCGTCGGCATGCACGGCCAGACGCTGCGCCACCTGCCGCGCGCGGTCACGTCGGCCGGCGCGCTCACCTGGCAGGCGGGCTCGGCGCCGGTCCTCGCCGAGCGCACCGGCCTGCGCGTCGTGTCCGACTTCCGCCGGCGGGACGCCGCCGCCGGGGGGGAGGGCGCGCCGCTCGTGCCCATCGCCGACTGGTGGGCGTTCCGCTCGCCCTCGGAGTCGCGCGTGCTGCTCAACCTGGGCGGCATGGCGAACGTGACCCACCTGCCGGCGGGCGCCGGCCTCGAGGACGTGCGGGCGTTCGACACCGGACCGGGCAATGCCGTGCTGGATGCGCTGGTGTCCTCGGCCACCGCGGGCCTCGCGAGGCACGACGACGGCGGCCGGCTGGCCGCGGAGGGCCGCGTCCACGAGGGGCTCCTCGCCGAACTGCAGTCCGACCCGTTCTTCCAGCAGCCGCCGCCGCGCTCCACCGGCCGCGAGCACTTCGGCGAGCACTACGCGGCCCGGCTCCAGGGCATCGCCGAGGCGCTCGGGCTCGCCCTCGAGGACACGCTCGCGACCGCCACCGAACTCACGGCCGCCTCGGTGGCCGACGCCATCGAGCGCTTCCTGCGCCCCCGCGGGGGCGTGGACGCCGTGTACGTCAGCGGCGGCGGCGTGCGCAACGCCTCGCTCATGCGCGCGCTGGGCCGCCGGCTGGCCGGCACGCGCATCGAGCCGCTGGACGTGCTGGGGGTGGACGCCGCCTCCAAGGAGGCGCTGGCGTTCGCGCTGCTGGCCCATCTCACACTGGCCGGGGTGGCCGGCAACGTGCCGGGCGCCACCGGCGCCCGCCACCGCGTCGTGCTCGGCACCATCACGCCCGGCGCCCTCACGGACGGAAGGG
>CAZMQP010000105.1:0-8024 GCA_964568385.1 uncultured bacterium | reverse complement strand
CACGAGCCTTCATGTGCGCGAGGCGCGCCGTGGGCGATGCGGTCCCGGGTCGAGGCTGCGCGCTCGCCGCGGCTCGTCAAGTCAAACTTTCGGGGGTCGTCGTCCCGAGACCGGCCGCGCGCCGCCCGCCGCCTCACTTGCGCGATCCCGCGCCGCGCTCCAACGTGGGCGGCGCTCGCAGGCCCCCACCGGCCGAGGTCCTCTCCGATGCCGCCCCTCTCCGAACGGTTCCAACGCATCGATGCCGCACTCACCGCGTGGATGGCCGCGCACGGCGTCCTCGCGCTCCGGATCAGCCTCGGCATCGTGTTCGTGTGGTTCGGTGCGCTCAAGTTCCTCCCCGGGCTGAGCCCGGCGCAGTCGCTCGCCGCCGAGACCATCGCCCGGCTCTCGGGCGGCATCGTGCCGTCCGAGGTGGCGCTGCCGGTGCTGGCGGCGTGGGAGGTGGCCATCGGGCTCGGATTGCTGAGCGGCCGGTTCCTGCGCGCGACGCTCCTCCTGCTGTGGACCCAGATGCTGGGCACCGTCACGCCGCTCGTGCTGTTCCCGAACGCCTGCTTCACCCACGTCCCGTTCGCACCCACGCTCGAGGGGCAGTACATCATCAAGAACCTCGTGCTGGTGAGCGCCGGCATCGTCATCGGCGCCACGGTGCGCGGCGGCCGGCTCACGGACCGGCGCGTTTGACCCCTTCGGGCGCTCACGCGATGCTGGCCCGCTCATGAGCCTGCACACGCCCACCATCGAACAGCGCCTGCGGCAGAGCCTCGGCGATGCCCTGCGGCTCGCCGAGCCGATGCGCCACCACACCACGTTCCGCATCGGCGGGCCGGCCGAGTACTTCATCGCCCCCGCCTCGCCCGACGACCTCGTGCGCGCCCTCAAGGCGGCGCATGCCGCCGGAATCGACGTGCACCTGGTGGGCGGCGGCAGCAACCTGCTCGTCTCCGACGAGGGCCTCTCAGGGCTCACGGTGGTGAATCGCTGCGCCGCGATCGAGTTCGATGGCCGCGCCGCGCAGGTGGGCGGCGGCGCCGACTTCCTCGGATTCATCGAGAGCTGCCGCGACCGCTCGCTCGCCGGCCTCGCCTACGCCTCCGGCATCCCCGGCTCGGTGGGGGGGGCGGTGTACGGCAATGCCGGCTGCTACGGGCAGGACATCGGCACGCGCATGCTCGAGGCGTCCATCGCCACGCTCGATGGGGCCAGCGTTCGCACCGAACGTCGCGACTGGTTCGAGTTCGGCTATCGCGACTCGCGGCTAAAGCGCGATGCCCATGTGCTGCTCGACTGCGTCATCGAGCTGGAGCCGGGGGATCGCGCTGCGATCCAGGGCGAGATGGAGGAGAAGCTGCAGATCCGCCGGGTCAAGCATCCGCAGTGGCGGACCGAGCCCACGGCCGGGTCGTACTTCAAGAACCTCCCGCCGGGATTCCAGGTGCCGGGGCTCCCGCACTCGCCGGGCACCCACCGCATCCCCGCCGGCGCGCTGCTCGACCTGTGCGAGTGCCGCGGCCTGCGGGTGGGCGACGCCATGGTGTTCGAGAAGCACGCCAACATCCTGGTCAACGCCGGCCATGCCACGGCGAAGGACGTGCTCACGCTCGCCGAGATCATGAAGGCCCGAGTCCGCGAGCGTTTCGGTGTCGAACTCGAGGAGGAGGTCATGTTCCTCGGAGCCCGGCCCGACCTGGCGGACGTGCACGGACAGACGGCCTGAGCCACGGAGGACCGCTCCATGGGCGATGTGATCCGGCGCCGCCTCCAGCAGCGGCAGTTCGACGGGCCGCATCATGAGGCCATCCTGGCGCTGCTGCTGGCCGGCTCGCGCCTGCGCGAGGCGATCGAGGGCGCCTTCGCGGGCGAGGATCTGACGCCGGCGCAGTACAACGTGCTGCGCATCCTCGACGGCGTATATCCGAAAGGGCATCCGCGCGGCGAGATCGCGCGGCGCGTCATCGACCGCGCCCCCGACCTGACCCGCATGATCGACCGGCTCGTCCGCAACGGACTCGTCGAGCGCTATCGCAGCACCCAGGACTCCCGCCTCAGCATGACGCGCATCACGGCCAAGGGCCGCCGCCTGCTCGCGCGCGTGCGCCCCCGGGTGAACGCGCGGCAGCGCGAGTTGATGCGGTCGCTCTCGGCGGCCGAGGCGCGGCGGCTCTCGGCGCTGCTCGAGCGCGTCATCGACGAGCGGGGCTGAGCCGCACGCCGCTCAGCCGCCGATGGCGCTCATGCCGCGCTCGGGCTGGACGAACGCGGCCTGCCCGATCAGGTGACCGGGCTCCTTGCGCAGCACCGCGGAGCGCAGCAGCGCCTCGATCGCATCATCGTCGCCGCCCGCGCGCATCACGCGCCGGAAGTCGTATTCGCGCACGCTGAACAGGCAGGTGCGCAGCTGGCCGTCGGCGGTGAGGCGGATGCGGTCGCACTGGCCGCAGAAGGGGCGAGTCACCGAGGCGATCACGCCCACGCGGCCGCGGCCGTCCGCGTAGCGGAACGTCCGCGCCGGCGCGCTCGGGTCGTCGTCGGCCGCGGCCTCGAGTGCGAACTCGGACGAGAGCGCCGCCAGGATCTCGTCGGCCGGCACGAGCTTGGCGCGGTCCCACTGGCGCTGGAAGTCGAGCGGCATCCACTCGATGAACCGCAGCTCGAAGCCCTCGTCCCGGGCCCAGCGCGCGAGCGGCAGCACCTCGTCGTCGTTGAACCCGCGCATCAGCACGGTGTTCACCTTGATCGGCGCGAATCCCGCCCGCTTGGCGGCGGCGAGTCCCGCGAGCACGTCGTGGAGCCGGTCGCGGCGGGCGAGCTGGTGGAACCGTTCGCGGTCGAGCGTGTCGAGGCTCACGTTGACGCGCACCAGTCCGGCCTCGCGCAGCGCACCCGAGAGCTCGACCAGCTTGAGCCCGTTGGTGGTGAGGCTCAGGTCGAGACCGTCGCGGAGATCGTGCAGCAGGCGCACGAGCACCGGCAGGTCGGCGCGCACCGTGGGCTCGCCACCCGTGAGCCGGATGCCGTCCACGCCGCACTCGAGCGCCACGCGGGCGAGCCGCGTCAGCTCCTCGAACGTGAGCAGGTGGTCCTTGGGCAGCCACGGCATGCCCTCGGCGGGCATGCAGTACACGCACCGCAGGTTGCAGCGGTCGGTGATGGACAGCCGCAGGTCCCGGACGGTGCGGCCGTGGGTGTCGACGAGGGGTGCGCGAGTGGGCATGGTGTCTCCGTTCCCCTCATGCTAGGCCGCGCGGCGAGGCGGGTCCACCCCGCGCCGGGCGGCTCCCCCGAGCCCCGGGCCGAGGGGGGAGGGACCGCGGCTCAGCCCTTGCGGCGCCCCTGCCAGGCGTGCAGCACCAGCGCCATGGTGATGACGGCGTAGGCCACGAACACGCGGAAGTACTCGCCGATCTGCGCATCGCCCGCGAGCGCCTTGCCGGCGAGCGGCGAGACCACGAACAGCGTGTGGAACAGCACGGTGCCGATCAGCGCCTGCCACACGGTGGCGCGGCGCACGGTGGCGCCCGAGACCAGTAGCGCCGCGATCGAGAACATGCCCACCTGCTCGTGCGAGCTGTAGGTGTTGAGCGTGCCCATGTTCTGCAGGAACAGCAGCTGGCCCCAGGCGGCGAACAGCGTGCTGAGGGCGGTGGCGAGGATGCGGTTGCGGTCCACCGCGATGCCCGAGTTGGCGGCGACATGCGGGTCCTGTCCCATGGCGCGCAGCTCCTGGCCGAGCTTGGTGCGCAGGAAGAACAGGTTGAACACGCAGAAGAGCCCGATGACCACGATGGTCATCAGCGGCACGCGCACCAGCGAGCTCTCGAGCAGCACCTTGATGGGCACCAGGTCGTCGAGGGCGTACTGGATGCCGAGCAGGTCCACGGTGTTCCGCAGGCCGAAGCCCTGGGGCAGGATGATGCGCGGCGCCTCCAGCGGGATGATCGTGCCGATCATGAACAGGAACACGAGCTGGTAGAGGCCGTTGGCGAAGAACCCGGCGATGAGGCCGGTCACCATCTCGCGGCCCTTGGCGTGGTTGAACAGGTGCCCGGTGCCGACGCCGAACAGCAGCGCGATCGGGGTGGCGATGACCCAGGCGAGCGCGAACCCGCCGATGCCGCCGATGCCGAGGAACGTGACGATGATGGCGGCGATCTGGCCCGCCATGGCGCCGATCACGATGCCGAAGTTGAGCCCCAGCCCGGCGAGGATGGGGATGAGCAGCGACAGCACCAGCAGTGCGTTGCGGCTGAAGCGCGCCAGCATCTCGCGCAGCAGGTACTGCGGCGAGATCTCGGCGGCCCAGATGCCGAACAGGCACAGCACCGCGAACAGCAGGGGCACCGCCATCGAGCCCCACTCCACGCCGCGGCGCGGCGCGACCACGGGCGCGCTCACCGGTCGTTCCGCCGCGTCAGCGCGTAGAGGATCATGCCGTTCTGGATGATGAGCCGCGCGGTCTCGCTGATGTCGCCCTCGATGACCCGCTGGGTCACCGGCAGCGCCACGGTCAGGATGCTCTGGAACAGCACGGTGCCGATGATGACGTGCGTGATGGTGGCCCGTGAGACCGCCGCGCCGCCGATCAGCAGGCAGGCCACCGCCGGGAACGCCATGAGCAGGGGTGCGGTGTAGAGCTGGATGAACCCATAGCTCTGCGCGAACACGACGATGCCGAACGCGCCCAGCATGGTGCTCATCATGGTGGCCTGGATGCGCGTGGTGGCGTCCGAGATGCCGGCGGCACGGGCGAAGCGCGGATTGCTGCGGGCGGCGCTGATGCTGATGCCGGCGCGCGTGCGGAAGAACAGCCACACGAGCAGGCACATCACGCCGAACAGCAGCAGCGTGCCGGTGGGCACGCGCACGCCCGCGAACTCGAACGCCCACAGCCGGTCGAGCAGCTTGTCGAATCCGCCGGCCAGCGTGAGCGTGGTGCGCAGGCCCTTGCCGCCGATCGCCCACACCAGCGACGGGTCGCGATACGGGGCGAGCACCCAGAAGATGCTCATGAACGACACCGCGGCGAACCCGAGATAGGTGCCGACCATCATCTCCTGGCCGCGCGTGCGGTTGAGCAGCCAGCCATAGCCGGCGCCCACCGGAGCGGCCAGCAGCATGCCGATGGCCGACGCGGCCGCCAGCCCCGGCCAGCCGACGATTTTCATCTCGAGCGCCGTCACGCAGCCGACGAGGCCGCACAGGATGCCGAGCGGCAGCCCGAAGTTGAGCCCGACGCCGCCCTGCACGGCGGGCAGCAGCGCCAGCACCAGCAGGCCGTTGCGGCCGACGCGCAGCAGCGAGTCGGTCACCAGGCCCGGCACGTCCATCCGGGTGGCGATGGCGATGCCGAACAGCACCACCAGGAAGATGCCGATGACGAGCCGGGGGAACCCGATCTCGCTCAGGTGCTCGCGCACCGCGGTCAGCGCGTCGGTGCGGCCGCTCATGCGCTCCCCGCGGCTTCCAGCTCGCCGGCCATCGCCAGTCCGAACTGCGCGTCGGGGGCGTCGGGCGGCAGGATGGTGACGATGCGGCCGTGGTAGATGATGGCGATGCGGTCGCACACGGCGCGCAGCTCGGCCAGCTCGGACGACGTGATGAGCAGCGTCAGGCCCTGGTCGCGATTGAGCTGCCGCAGCAGGTCGAGCACGCGCTCCTTGGCGCCCACGTCGATGCCGCGGGTGGGCTCGGAGACGAACATGGTGTCGGGCGCCAGCGTCATGGCGCGCGCGAGGCAGACCTTCTGCTGGTTGCCGCCGGAGAGCCGCCGCACGTGCTGCTTGGGCCCGGTGCAGCGGATGTCGAGGCGCTCGATCATCTCGAGCGCGTGCCGGCGCATCGCGCCCGCATCCATCAGGCGCAACGCGGGCAGCGGGCCCGGCAGCAGGAACCGGCCCTGCGCCTCGAGCGCGGTGAGGGCGATGTTCAGCTCGATGCTCTCGTCCGGCAGGATGCCGACGCCGCGGCGGTCCTCGGAGACGAACGCGACGCCGGCGCGGATGGCGGCGCGCGGGTCGTTGAGCGCGAACGGCTGGCCGTCCTTGAGCACGGTGCCGCGGGCGGCGGCCAGGCCCATCAGCCCGTTGGCGATGCCGATCTTGCCGTGGCCGGCGAGTCCGGCGAGTCCGAGGATCTCGCCCTTCTCGAGCGTGAACGAGACCTGCTCCACGTGCTCGCCCGGCATGTCCACCGACAGGTCGCGCACATCCAGTTTCGCCGTGCGCGGGGCGTCGGTGCGGTGGTCCGCGTGGCGCACCATCGCCGCCGGGCGGCCCACCATGACCTCGGCGATGTGCCGCACCGACGTCTCGGCGGGCTTCATGCGGCCCACCACCGCGCCGTCGCACAGCACCGTGATGTCGTCGGCCACCGCCATCACCTCGTCGAGCCGGTGGGTGATGAACAGGATGCCGAGGCCCTTGGCGGCGAGCTGTTTCATCACCGCCAGCAGCTCGTCGGCCTCGCTCTCGGTGAGCACGGCGGTGGGCTCGTCGAAGATCAGCAGCTTGGCGTTGCGCTTGTCCACCTCGCGCGCGATCTCGATGAACTGCATGTGCCCCACGGGCAGCCCGGCGACCGGCGCCCACTCGTCGAGGCCCATGCCCACCTGCGCCAGCGCGGCCTTGGCGTCGCGGCGGATGAGCGGCACGTCGAGCGTCTCGAGCCGCTTGCCGAAGATGGCCGAGAACGGGTTGCGGCGCGTCGGCTCGCGGTTGAGCTTGATGTTCTCCGCGATCGTGAAGCCGGGCAGCAGCATGAACTCCTGGTGCACCATGCCGATGCCCGCGGCCATCGCGTCGGCGGGCGAGCCGAACGCCACGTCGCGCCCCTCGAACCGCACTGCGCCCTGGAACCCGCCGGTCTCGCGGATCACCGGCATCCCGAACAGCACGTTCATCAGCGTGCTCTTGCCGGCCCCGTTCTCACCCAGCAGCGCATGGATGGTGCCCGGGCGCACCTCGAGCGAGACGCCCTTGAGGACGCGGTTCCCCTCGTACTCCTTGATGATGTCGCGCAGCTCGAGGACGGGAGCGGTCATGGGGCCCCGGGGTGGGTGGGGAGGACGCGGCAGCATGCCCGCGCGGAGCGGACCGGTGCAAGCGCGACCGCCCGGGGCGGTCGGGCCCCGGGCGGCGGCGGATCATCGGCGTGCGGGCCGAGAGTCTCAGGCGCCGCCGTCGAGCAGTTCGCGGAAGAGGCCGATCACGAAGCGCAGCACCCAGGCCCCCATCGGCGCCAGCACCGCGAACACCACGGCGCTCAGCAGCCGCTCGTCGCCGCCGGTGAGCCCGCCGAAGCCGGCGCCGAGCGACGCCGCGGCGAGCATGAGGGGCGAGGGCAGCACCGGGCGCCGATCCCCGGCGGCGCGATCCCGGGCCATGCGTTCCAGGTCCTCGAAGCCCGCCGGTCCGGGTTCGGCCGGCGCCTCACGCCGCGCAACCGCATCGTGGATCATGCTCCCTCCTTGGAACAGCCGGACGGCGCCACTCCGAGCAGGCGCCCTCGCGATCCGTGCTGCGCGGAGCCTAGTCCTCCCGCCCCATCGGGCGGAAGCGGATTCTCGGGGGGCGGTGCCTCAGGGTCCGGGCGTGCGGCCGAACGGCCCCTCGCGCCACAGGAAGCGCGCCGCATCCGGCGCCAGCACCGCCTCGCGCCGGTGTCCGCGGGCGGGGTCGGGCCCGTCGTAGGCGGTCCACGCGAGCGCCGGGCCCTCGCTTCCCGCGAGCCAGTGCGGGGCGCACTCGTCGAACGGCGAGTCGGCGGCGGCGAGTCCGGCCTCGGGCCAGCCCGGCGCCGGCCGGCCGCGCGCGTCGAGCCGCTGCACGCGCACGTCGCTGCCCCGCCCGTCCCACGACTGCCACGCCACCAGCACGCCGCCGCCGCCGACCGCCGACAGCGCCGGCGCGAAGTCCTCGCGTCCGGCGGCGCCGACCGGCCGCGCGGCGGCCTCGAGCCGGCCGCCCGGTCCGATGCGGGCCGCGTGCACGCGCCTCGGGCCCTCGCGCCGGTCGGTCCACGCC
>CAZMQP010000104.1:0-8047 GCA_964568385.1 uncultured bacterium | reverse complement strand
CGCACGCGGACTGGCCGCGAAGCACGGCTACACGCAGGTGGAGTTCCGGCTCGGTGAGATCGAGCACCTGCCGGTCGAGAGCGGGAGCGTGGACGCCATCGTCTCCAACTGCGTCGTCAATCTGTCCCCCGACAAGCCGCAGGTGTTCGCCGAGGCGCTGCGCGTGCTCAAGCCGGGCGGCCGGCTCGTGGTCTCCGACCTCGTGCTGACGCGGGCGCTCACCGAGTCGCAGCAGCGCAACGTCGCCCTCTACGTGGGATGCGTCTCGGGCGCCTCCCAGAAGGACGAGTACCTGCGCCTCATCCGTGAGGCCGGCTTCCAGCAGGTCGAGGTGCTCGAGGAGACGAGGTACGAGGTCGGACAGGAGGCACTGGCCGAGGGCAGCGAGGAACGCGAGGCGTTCGGCGCAGTGGTCTCGGTGAAGGTGCGGGCGTTCAAGCCGCAGGCCTGAAAGCAGTTGCGCGCGCGCCCCGTGACCGCTTCGGTCACGGGGCGTTCGCTCGCCCGCCATCGGCGAACGTCCGTCGGGGTGGCGGGGAGGGTCGGGCGCCTGTCACACTCCTGACCATCGCAAGCGCGCCGGCGGAGAGCCCCACGGCGAACCGGGCGCGCGAGGAGTCCCGCTCGGGCTCACCCCACGGAACGGCCCAGTCGACGCGCCCCGGTCGAGGACGGCTCGGAGGATCCCCATGACACGCTCCCCGCTCACGTCTCGCGGACTCGCCCGTCTCCTGCTGCTGATCCTGTGCACCGCGCTCCTCGCCGGCGCCGCGCACGCCAAGTCGTCGGGCAAGCGCGCCCCGGCCGAGATCCGCGGCGCCTCGCCCGAGAAGACGGTGATGCAGGGCAGGCAGGAGATCGGCCTCGAGAGCGGCGTCCCGCGCGCGCTGTTCAGCGTGGACCACGCGGTGCGGCCGGCGGATCCCGAGACCATGGCGCGCCAGTACCTGAGCGAGCACGCGTCCAAGCTGCGCCTCGATGACGCCGGCCTGGGCGACCTCGTCGTGCGCGCGACGCGCAAGGGCATCGCCAGCACCACGGTGCGCTTCGAACAGCGCGTGCAGGGCATTCCCGTGCTCGCTCCGGACGTGGTCGTCACCATCGACTCGGATCACAAGGTGACCTACGTGCTCAACGGCTACGAGCCCGGCCTGTCGCTCGCCGAGACGAAGGCGGCGGTCGCCTCGGAACAGGCGCGCACCGACGTGCTCGCACGGCTCGGCGTGGACGCCAAGCCGGCGTTCGAGAGCACCCGGCTCGCCGTGCGGCCCGAGGGCAAGACCGCGCGCCTCGTCTGGCAGGTGAAGGTGGTGCCGAGCGGCGAGCCGCACGGGGACTGGCACGCGCTGGTGGATGCGGCGACCGGCGAGATCGTGGAGCTCGAGAATCGCGCCCTGCACGCGAACGGAACCGGCTACGTGTTCGACCCCGACCCGCTCGGCACGGCGCACGCCACCTACGGCCAGACGGGATTCACCGACGGCAACGACGCGGCGACCGCACAGCTCAACGCCGCGCGCTCGAGCCGCACGCTGCTCGACATCACCGACATCGGCGGCGGCGTCTACAAGCTGCAGGGCCCCTTCGCCACCATCGTGGACACCGAGTCGCCGTTCAAGGGCCTGTTCACGCAGGCGAGCACGACCTTCAACTTCGACCGCTCCAACGACGCGTTCGAAGCGGTCAACTGCTACTACCACGTGGACCACATGATGCGGTACATCAACAACGTGCTCGGCGTGAGCGTGATGCCGTACCAGTACGCGGGCGGCGTGCGGTTCGACCCGAGCGGCCTCTCGGGCGACGACAACTCGCACTACACCACGTCCAACGGCGTCATCGCGTTCGGTGAGGGCGGCGTGGACGACGCCGAGGACGCCGACGTCGTGATCCACGAGCTCGGCCACGGCCTGCACGACTGGCTCACCGCGGGTGGCCTGTCGCAGGTGAACGGGCTCTCCGAGGGCACCGGCGACTACGTGTGCCAGTCCTACAGCCGCAGCCTCGGCCAGTGGGCCTCCAACGAGGCGCCCTACCACTGGACGTTCAGCTGGGACGGGCACAACGAGTTCTGGGGCGGGCGCATCACCAACAGCACGGCGCTCTACCCCGGCGGCCTCACGGGGCAGATCCACACCGACGGCCAGATCTGGGCCACGTGCCTGATGCGCATCTGGAACCAGCTCGGCCGCGACAAGACCGACCGCGCGGTGTACGAGGGGCTGGCGATGACCAACTCGTCCACCAACCAGAACCAGGCGGCGCAGGCGGTGATCCAGGCGGCGATCTCGATGGGCTACAGCAGCGCCGACGTCTCGGTGATGGCCAACGAGATGCGCGCCACGGGCTACACCATCAGCATCGGCGTGGACTACGTCTCGAACCTGCTCGCCGACGAGTGCGCGAGCAACTCCGGCAACGTCAACGGCCTGCTCGAGCCGGGTGAGACGGCGACCCTCCAGGTGTCCCTGGTGGCGTCCTCGACGACGCACACGGGCGTCGTCGGCACGCTCACCAGCACGACGCCGGGCGTCACCATCCTCGACGGCAGCGCGACCTGGGCCAACCTCCCGCCCGGCGTCACGACCCTGAGCGACGCGCCGCACTTCCGCATCCGGCTGGATGAGTCCGTCGCGTGTCTCTCGACCGTGGACTTCCAGCTGTCGGTGTCGAGCAACGAGGGCGGGCCCTACGTGTCCAACTTCAGCCGCCCGGTGGGCTCGGCCCTGACGCCGTCGGGCCTGCCGCTGGCCATCCCGGACAACACCCCCGCCGGCACCACGAGCACGCTCAACGTCGGCACGAACGTGGTGCTCACCGACGTCAACGTGCGCGTGGCGATCACGCACACGTGGGTGGGCGACCTGTTCATCAAGCTGCGCAGCCCGGCGGGCACCGAGGTGACGCTGCTCGACCGGCCCGGCGTGCCGGCCTCGACCTATGGCTGCAGCAACGACAACATGAACGTGACGTTCGACGACGCGGGCGCGCTGGTGCTCGAGGGGCACTGCGCCGGCACCAACCCCTGGTACGCGGGCGTGGCCCGGCCGGTGGGGTCGCTCGCCGCGTTCAACGGCCAGTCCTCGCAGGGCAACTGGGTGCTCACGGTGAGCGACAACGCCGGATCCGACACCGGCACGCTGACCTCGTGGGAGCTGATCACGACGCCGGTGCTGTCGGGCGCGTGCACGACGTGCGACAACACGGTGGGCGTGCCCGCAACGGTCGGCCGCGGCGGGCTGGCGCTGTCGCAGAACCGGCCGACGCCGTTCTCCGGGAGCACGGCCATCGAGTTCCGGCTGCCGCAGGCGGGCCGCGCGCAGCTCGGCGTGTACGACGTGCGCGGCCGCCACGTCACCACGCTGCTCGACCGCGAACTGGCGCCGGGACCGCACACCGTGACCTGGGACGGGACGGATCGCGATGGCCATCAGGTGGCGCCGGGGCTCTACTTCTACCAGCTCACGAGCGGCGGCAGCTCGGTCACGAGGCGGACGACCCGCATCCAGTGAAGCAGCACTGAACATCCTCTCGCTCCTGCGAACCTCGAACGCGCCTCGGGCCGACTGCCCGGGGCGCGTTCGTCACACCGGTCCTGACTTCTTCTGATTTTTCTCCTGACGAAGTCAGGACGTGTGCCATAGTGCAGTCGCCCCAAGGCGACCGCGCTCGAAATCTTGCGCGGGCTCGGCCGGTGCGCGGGACGCCCGGCGGATCGGCTGGGGTGCGTTCGTTCCCGGAGTCCACCCCTGCCCCCCCATCGGCGCACGCTCCCGACGGGTCTTCGGAGGTCCACCGCATGTCCCCACACCGTACCCGGCTCGTTCGCACGCTCTCGGCCCTGCTCCTCGCCGCGGGTGTGCTGTCGGCGGCTTCGGCCGTCGCCAAGGAATCCTCGCAGCACTCGCGGATCCGCCCGATCCCGGCTCGCGCCATCGAGTCCGTGGTGGACACCGACCGCATGTCCGTCGGTGTCGAGAGCGGCGTGCCGCGTTCGCTCGCCAACGAGAACTACCGCGTCCGCCCCGCCGATCCCGAGACCATGGCGCGCCAGTACCTGAGTGAGAACGCGTCCAAGCTGCGCCTCTCGGACGCCGGCCTCGGTGATCTGTTCGTGCGCGCCATCCGCACGACGCCGGCCGGCACCACGGTCCGGTTCGAGCAGCGCGTCGGCGGCATCCCGGTGCTCGCGCCGGACGTCGCGGTCACCATCGACCCGGCCAGCAAGGTCACGTTCGTGATGAACGGCTACGAGCCGGGTGTGTCCATCGCCACGAACCGCACGGCCATGGACGAGGAGGCGGCGACGCAGCTCGTGATCGACCGGCTCGGCGTCACGGACAAGCCGGCCTTCGAGAAGGCCCGCCTCGTCGTGGTCCCGGACGGCAAGAGCGCGCGCCTGGCCTATGACGTGCGCGTCGTGCCCAGCACGGAACCGCACGGCGACTGGCAGGGCCTGGTGGACGCCAACAACGGCGAGCTGTTCCGGCTCCAGGACATCTCGCTGCACGTGGACGGCAGCGGACACGTCTTCGATCCCGATCCGCTCGCGGCGGCGCTCGCCACCTACGGCCAGCCCGGTTACACGGACGCCGGGGACGCCGACAGCCCGCAGCTGACCGCGGCGCGTTCGCTGGTGACACTGCGGGACATCACCGACATGGGCGGTGGCAACTACAAGCTGCAGGGCCCGTGGGCGACCATCGTGGACACCGAGTCGCCGTTCAAGGGCCTGTTCATCCAGGCCGGCACCAACTTCCAGAGCACGCGCGCGAACGACCTGTTCGAGGCCACGAACTGCTACTACCACGTGGACCACATGATGCGGTTCATCAACGTCACGCTCGGCATCCCGGTCGTGCCGTTCCAGTACGCGGGCGGCGTGCGGTTCGACCCGAGCGGCCTGTCGGGCGCCGACAACGCCCACTACACCCCGTCGAGCGGCGTCATCGCGTTCGGTGAGGGCGGCGTGGACGATGCCGAGGACGGCGGCGTGGTGATCCATGAACTGGGCCATGGCCTGCACGACTGGCTCACCGTGGGCAGCCTGTCGCAGGTGAACGGGCTCTCCGAGGGCACCGGCGACTACATCGCGGCCTCGTACGCCCGCAGCAAGAACCAGTGGACCCCGGCCGACGCGCCCTACCAGTGGACGTTCCGCTGGGACGGCCACAACGAGTTCTGGCCGGGCCGCATCACCAACTACGGCGCGCTCTACCCGGGCGGCCTGACGGGCGCCATCCACACCGACGGCCAGATCTGGGCGACCTGCCTGATGCGCATCTGGAACCTGATCGGCCGCAACAAGATGGACAAGGCGCTCTACGCCGGCCTGGCGATGACCAACTCGTCCACCAACCAGAACCAGGCGGCGCAGGCGGTGCTCCAGGCCGCCATCTCGATGGGCTACACGAGCGCCGAGATCGGCGCCATGGCCAGCGAGATGCGCGCCACGGGCTACACGGTCAGCGTCGGCGTGGACTACGTCTCGAACGCCATCACCGACGAGTGCACGAGCCACCCGGGCAACGTCAACGGCGTGCTCGAGCCGGGTGAGGCGGCGACCGTCCGCGTGACGCTCGTGGCGCCGAGCGTCGGCCACACGGGTGTCAGCGGCGTGCTGAGCAGCACGACGCCGGGCATCACGGTGATCGACGGTTATGCCACGTGGCCGGACCTCGCGCCCGGCGTGCCGACCCAGAGCGATGCGCCGCACTTCCGCATCCTCGTGGACCGCAACGTGGCCTGCCTCTCGACCGCGACCTTCCAGCTCTCGGTGACCACCAACCAGGGCGGCCCGTTCGTCTCGAACTTCACCCGTCCGATCGGCTCCTCGCTCACGCCGAGCGGTCTGCCGCTGGCGATCACCGACAACCTCCCGGCGGGCGTCAACAGCACGCTCAACGTGCCGACGGCGCAGATCCTGACCGACGTCAACGTGCGCGTGGCCATCACGCACACGTGGGTGGGCGACCTCAAGATCACGCTGCGCAGCCCGGCGGGCACGGTGGTCACGCTGCTCGACCGCCCCGGCGTGCCCGCGAGCACGTTCGGCTGCAGCAACGACAACATGAACGTGACGTTCGACGACGCGGGCTCGCTGAACCTCGAGACCCACTGCGCCGGCACCAACCCGTGGTACGTGGGCGTCGCCCTGCCGGCGAGCGCGCTGTCGGCGTTCAACGGCCAGTCCTCGCTCGGCGACTGGGTGCTGAACGTGAGCGACAACGCCGGCGCCGACACGGGCACGCTCACGGCGTGGGAGCTCATCACGTCGCCGCCGCTCGCGGGCACCTGCAACGTCTGTGACGCGGTCGTCTCGACGCGGCTCGCGATGTTCGTGGCCGAGGACAAGGTGGACGGCATCGAAGTGGCGTGGGAGCTGGCCGACCGTGGCGACGTCACGGGCGTCTCGCTCGAGCGCGCCAGCGCCCAGGTGGGTCCGTGGGAGCCGGTCGTGGGCGAGTACGCCACCGACGGCAGCCGCACGGCCGTGCTCGACCGCACCGCCCAGACGGACCAGACGTACTTCTACCGCCTGCGCGTGAACGAGCGGGACGGCAGCCAGAGCACGCTGGGCCTGGTCGCCGCGCGCCACTCGGCCGGTGCGATCCGCTCGACGATGCTGCTGGGGGCGAGCCCGAACCCGGCTGGCAAGAACACGACGCTGGCCTTCCGCCTCAGCCAGTCGCAGTTCGTGCACCTGAGCGTCGTGGACGCCCAGGGCCGCCGCCTGCGCACGCTGGCCGAGGGCACGCTGCCCGTCGGCGAGCACGCCCGCTTCTGGGACGGTCTCGACGAGAACGGCAAGGTGGCGCCCGCCGGGATGTACTTCGGCGTGCTGCACACCAGCGAGGGCCGTCAGAGCTCGCGCTTCGTGCTGATGCGGTAGGTGAACCCCACGGGTCCGCGCGAGCGGGCCGGTGACGCGGCGCCCCGGAGGAACCCTCCTCCGGGGCGCCGTCGTCTATTCGAAGCGGCGCGCCGCCGGAGAGGGGGCCGCATCCTCGGGCGCGACCGGCGCCGCGCCGAAGCGCGGCGGGCGCTTGTCGGCGAAGGCCGTGATGCCCTCGGCGCTGTCGGGGCTCGCCCAGCACGCCGCCTGCGCCGCCACCTCGGCGGCCAGCGTCTGCGCCAGCGTGCGCGAGGCCGAGGCGCGCAGCGTGCGCTTGGCGGCGCGCACGCTCGTCACCGGCGCCGCGGCGAGCCGCTGCGCGTAGGCCCGCCACTCGGCCTCGAAGGAGGCCGCCGGCCACAGCCGTTCGACGAGTCCGAGGCGGTGCGCCTCGGCGGCGTCCACGAGGTCGCCGGTCCACGCCAGGTCGAGCGCCTTGCCCAGCCCGACCAGGCGCGGCAGATGGTGCGCGCCGCCCCAGTCGAGATGCAGGCCGATGCGCACGAACGTCTCGCCGAAGCGCGCGGCGTCCGAGGCCAGCCGCACGTCGCAGGCGAGCGCCAGGTTGCAGCCGGCGCCGGCGGCGACGCCATTGACCGCCGCGATCGCGGGGATCGGCAGCTCGGCCAGCCGGGTGACGATGTCGCGGCCCGCGTCCACGAGCGGCGCCAGCCCCTCGTAGGGCGCACCCGCCTGCTTGAGCGCCACCATGTGGCCGACATCCCCGCCCGAGCAGAAGCCGCGCCCGGCGCCGGTGATCACCAGCACGCGGGCGCCGTCATCGGCGGCGACGCGGTCGAGCGCCTCCACCATGCGCTCGCGCATGTCGCCGGCGAAGGCGTTGAGCTTGTCGGGACGGTTCAGCGTGATCGTGGCGACGCCGTGCTCGAGCGTGAGCAGGATGGGGTCGGAGGCGGCCCCTCGGGCGGCCGGACTCACACCCGCTCCACCAGCATGGCCATGCCCTGGCCGCCGCTCACGCACAGCGTGGCGATGCCGTAGCGGCCGCCCGTGCGCGCCAGCTCGTGCACGAGGGCCACGAGGATGCGGGCGCCACTGCATCCGGTCGGGTGCCCCAGCGAGACGCCGCCGCCGTTGACGTTGAGGCGGTCGGGGTCCATGCGCAGCTCGCGGTCGCAGGCGATCACCTGC
>CAZMQP010000103.1:0-8109 GCA_964568385.1 uncultured bacterium | reverse complement strand
ACCAGCGTGATGGGTGCGTCCAAGCGCGTGTGCGAGATGCTGCTGCAGAGCGCCTCGCAGCGCAGCATGACGCGCTTCTGCGCCGTGCGCTTCGGCAACGTGCTGGGCAGCGACGGGTCGGTGATCCCGCTGTTCCAGCGGCAGATCCAGCGCGGCGGACCGCTGACGGTGACCCACCCCGAGGCGCGGCGCTTCTTCATGAGCATCCCCGAGGCGGTCCGGCTCGTGCTGCAGGCGGGCGCGATGGGCAAGGGCGGCGAGGTGTTCGTGCTCGACATGGGGGAGCAGGTGCGCATCGTGGACCTGGCCCGCCAGCTGGTGCGGCTCGCCGGGCTGCGCGAGGGCGAGGACATCGAGATCGTGTTCACCGGGCTGCGCCCGGGGGAGAAGCTCTACGAGGAGCTGCACTCGCATGCCGAGCGCACGCGGATCACGCTGCACGAGCGCATCCTGACGTGGGATCTCGCCTCCGAGGAGGAATCGGTGCTGCGCAGCGCGGTGAGCGCGCTCGAGTCGCTGGCCGTGGTGGGCGAGCCGGGTCCGATCAAGGCGCAGCTGCACGCGATCGTGCCGGAGTACCGTGAACCCACGGCTGAGGAGCTGCGGCTGCAGCCGACACCCGCGATGGAGGACGTCGTGCTGCCCGCTTCGCGGCCCGTCGCGGCCGCCGCCGAGCCGGTGTCCTGGGGCGAGCGAGCGCGCCACCTCGTGGACGTGGTGCTGGCGCTGCTGCTGCTGGGGCTGAGCGGTCCGCTGTGGCTGGCGCTGGCGCTCGAGGCCCGGCTCATGGGCCAGCGCGGCATTCTGCAGCGCGAGATGCGGATCGGGCGCACGCGGCGCACGGGACAGCGGCGCGCCGCCCGGCAGGATGTGGTCATCGACCGCCGCAACATCGAGCGCCGCACGCAGGACCTGCTGGGCGAACCGGTGGCCTGCGCCCGCTTCCGCGACGACCTCGGCCCGCTCAGCCGCCTCTACGCCCGCCACCGGCTCGACAAGCTGCCGTGGCTGCTCAACGTGCTCCGCGGCGAGATGGCCCTGGTGGGGCCCAAACCCGAGAAGGAGGAACTGGTGCTCCGCTGGCATCACCTCGTGCCCGACTACGAGCGGCGCTTCAGTGTGCTGCCGGGCGTCACTGGGCTGGCGCAGGTCTCGGGCATCCCGGACAGCGACGCCGAGGGCGTCGTTCGCCGCGTCCACTACGACCTGTTCTACGTGGACCGCCGCTCGTTCCTGCTCGACCTTCGCACGCTCGCGCGCACGCTCTCGGTGGTGGTCCGCCGGCCGCGCGGGCTGAGGACGCGCGCGCAGTCGGCCCTCGACGCGAGGCCCGCGGCGTGAGCGCCCGCCCGGTTCCCGCTCGGGTCCCGCCGGACCCGTCTTGCACTATCATGGGGCGCCTCCCATCGCCTCGGAAGGCCCGTACCCGCGACGCCGCGGAGACACAGTCCAGGAGGGACCGCATGCGCATCCCGGTTGCCACTGTCCTCGGCCGCGCCCGTCGCGGCCTCGCCGGCGTGCTCTGCGCCGCGCTGCTGTCCTGCCCCCCTGCGGCCGCCGCGGCCGACTACCGGCTCGGTCCCGAGGACGTGCTGCAGGTGTCGGTGTGGCTGCATCCCGAACTGGAGCGCACGGTGACCGTCCGCGCCGACGGCAGCGTCACGCTGCCCCCCATCGGGGACCTGAAGGCGGCGGGACTGACGCCGAAGGAGTTCGGGGACCGCGCCGCCGAGCGGCTGTCGAGCTACCTGCGCCAGACCACGACCGTCACCATCACCGTCGTGCAGTACATGAGCCGCAGTGTGTTCGTGCAGGGTTCGGTCGCCAAGCCCGGCCGCTACGGTTTCGAGACCATCCCGTCGCTGGTGGACGTGCTCGCGCAGGCCGGAGGGGCGCTGCCCGGCACCAACCTGTCGGCGGTGCAGATCGTGCGGCGCGAGGGCGAGTCCACCCGCATGCTGTCGGCCGACGTCGCCGCCGTGCTCCGCACCGGGGACACGAGTTCGCTTCCGCCGCTGCGCCCGGGCGACACGGTCATCCTGCCGAGCGGATCGGCGGCCGCCTCGGGCGGCTCGGGCGAGGCGGTGGCGGTGCTGGGCGAGGTCAGCCGGCCGGGGCTCTACCCGGCGGCCGAGCCCGCCGACATCTGGGTCCTGCTGGCGCAGGCCGGCGGCACGACGGAGCGCGGACGGCTCAACGACGTCCGCCTGCTGACGCGTGGCGGCGCCGGGGTCACCGTCTCGGTGCTCGACCTCGCCGCCGTGCTGGAGCGCGGCAGCCGCGCGCCCCAGCTGGTGCGCCCCGGGGACGTCGTCGTGGTGATGCCCAAGGGGCCGAGCTTCTGGGGCGGGCTGACCACCGTGCTCGGGCTCTCCCGCGACGCGCTCAACGTGCTGCTGCTCGTGGACTACTTCCAGAACAAGGGCGGGACCGCCAACTGATGAGCACCTCCCCTCCGTCCGCTCCCTCGGACGACCGCTCGGCGTTCGATCTCGGCGAGCTGCTGCGCATGCTGTGGCGCCGCCGCTGGCTGCTGATCGCGCCGTGGCTGGCGGCGATCCTCGTGGCGGTCGCGGCCGCGGTGCTGCTGCCGCCCGTGTACGTGAGCCGGGCCATGCTCGTGCTCGACCGCGGGCAGAGCCTGCAGGGTCCCTCGGGGCAGCTCTCGGGCGGCTCGGGGCTCGACCAGCAGGCCGAGATCATGAAGGAGCAGGTGCAGAGCGGCACGTTCCTGCGCGCGGTGCTCGCCGCCACGGGTGTCGGGCGCGACGCCGCCACGCGTGCCTGGGCCCGCAAGCAGGCCTCCAAGTACCCGGGCGTGAACGAGGAGGAGCAGTTCGAGATGTTCATGTCGGACCACCTCCGCGACAACGTCACGATCCGGCGCAGCAAGGGCCAGCTGTTCGAGATCCAGGTCAGCGACCCCGACGGCGAGCGCGCCCGGCTGTTCGGAGACGCCATCGCCAACCAGATCGTGGAGAGCTCGAAGGCGCGCCAGCTGGAGCAGATCCGCGCCGGCCAGGAGTTCAGCTCCGAGCAGGCGCTCATCTACAAGCGGCGGCTCGAGGAGGCCGAGTCGCGCCTGCGCTCGGCCGAGTCGGCGGCGATCTCGACCAGCGTCGTCGGCACGGCGGTCGGCGACCACAACCTGAGCTTCGCCCAGACCCTGGTGGAGCAGGCCTCCATCGAGGCGGACGAGCTGCGCCAGCGGCTGCAGGACCAGCGTGCCCGCGCCGCCGGCCGGCTGCGGGAGAACGATCCCTCGAGCCTCACCGGCTCCGAGATCTCGGGCCTGTCCGCGCAGATCAGCGCGCTCGAGGGCCAGCTCGGCCGCGCGATGCTGAGCGAGGGCACGTTCTCGGGCGGGGGCAGCGTGCGCATGCTGCTGGCCCGCAAGAGCGCCGACCTCGAGCTGGCACTGGCCGAGGCGGCGGCGCGCGCGCTGCCGGGGCTCTCGCCCGAGGCGCGCGACATCGCCGTGCGCATCCGTCTGACGCAGGTGAACCTGGCGGCCAAGGAGGCGTGGCGCAGCTGGCTGCAGGGTCAGATCGTCGCCTATCAGCGCCAGGTGGTGGCTTCGCCCGGCCGCCAGATGGAGATCGAGCGGCTCCGTGCCGAGGTGGAGTCCGCGCGGCAGATCTACAACACGTTCACGTCGCAGAGCGCCTCCATGACCATCCAGGAGGCGTTCCAGAACGCCAAGCTCAGCGGACGGTTCATCATCCAGAATCCGGCCAGCCGCCCGCTGTCGCCCTCCAAGCCGAACCGGGCGCTGCTCGTGCTGCTCGGCGTGCTGATCGGCGGCATCCTCGGCGTCGGCACGGTGCTGGCCGCCGAGCACAACGACCCGTCCATGAAGAACGCCGACGAGGTCGAGGTCCTGCTCGGCCTGCCGGTGCTGGGCGCCATCCCGCGCGTGGACGAACTGGACCGCTCCAAGCAGCGCCGGCGGTCGCGCGGTCCGGCGAGCGGGCCGGCCATGCTCCCGGCGCCGCGGGACCAGGGGCTGCTGCACCGGCTCAAGGTGGAGAGTCCGCTGGGACTGGAGTTCAAGCGCATCTACCTGAATCTCGCGCGGGCCCGGAACCGGGTCCTGCCGCGGACGCTCATGATCACCAGTTCGACGCGGGGCGAGGGCAAGACCACCACGAGCGCCTGCCTCGGCATCACGCTGGCCCGCGAGCACCGCGCGCGCACGCTGCTGGTGGACTGCGACCTGCGCAGCCCGGCGCTGCACCGTGCGCTCGGTATGCCCAGTTCCAGCTGGGGCGTGGCGCAGATGCTGCAGCAGCGCCATTTCGACGAGCGCTTCATCCGCCAAACGTCGCTGCCGACCCTCGACTTCCTCGCCGCCGGCCGCAGCGAGCGCGCCGCCGCGGAACTCATCGACAGCGAGGCGATGGAGTGGTTCCTCGCCGAGGCGAGGCAGCGATACGAGCTCGTCGTGCTCGACACCGCGCCCAATCTCGCCGTGCCCGACCCGCTCATCATCGGCCGGCTGGTCGAGGGCGTGCTCTACGTGGTCAAGGCGGGGCAGACCGTGCGCAAGGCGGCCGAGTACGGGGTCAAGATGCAGCGCGAGGCACGCGAGAACCTGCTCGGCGTGCTCATGAACGACGCCGGTGAGTTCCTGCCCCAGTACTACGGCTACAAGCAGCAGTACTACGGCTACACGTCCGAGGCGGTCGAGGGCTGACGCCCCGACAGGAGCCCGCCCCCGTGCGCAGCGTCCGCGTGCTGAAGAACGTCGTCACCAACTACCTGCGATTCCTGCTGGCGGCGGTGATCGGGTTCGCGCTGACCCCCTTCATGGTGCACATGATGGGGGACCGCGACTACGGCCTGTGGGTCACGGTGTTCTCCCTCACCGGCTACTTCGGCCTGTTCGACCAGGGCATCCGCCCGTCGCTCGTGCGCTACGTCTCGCGCGAGCATGCCAGCGGCGATCACGACTCGCTGGCGCGCACGATCAGCAGCGCGTTCGCGCTCTATTCGGGCGTCGGCGTGCTGACGATGGCGGCGGCGGTCCTCGTGGCTGTCAACGCCTCGGGCTGGATCCGCATCGATCCGGGCCTGCACGCCGTGGCCCCGGCGCTCGTGCTGCTCGTCGGCGCCTCGATCGCGATCGGGTTCCCGCTCGGGGTCTACGGCGCGGTGCTCTCGGGCCTGCAGCGCTACGATGTCGCCAACGGCATCGGCATGGTGATCGGCATCGTCCGTGCCTTCGCGTTCGTGGGCGTGCTGAAGCTGGGCGGCGGCCTCGTCGAACTGGCGTGGGCCTCGCTCGTGATGAATCTGCTGGGGCACGCGTGGACCTGGGTCGCCGCGCGCCGGCTGCTGCCGGGGCTGCCGTTCGGCCTGGGGCTCGTCGGGCGCGTGCACATGAAGCGCATCGCCAGCTACGGCGGCTGGGCGTTCATGGGCGCGCTGGCCACCAACATCGCATTCCAGACCGACGCCATCGTCATCACCAGCTTCCTCGGCGCCGCGCTGGTGACGCCGTTCGCGCTCACATCGGGACTCATCGAGAACTCGCGTTCGCTCGTCCACTCGGCGGTGTGGGTGCTGTCGCCGACGGCCAGCGAGATGGAAACGCTCGGGGAGGCCGACAAGCTGCGTTCGCTCATGGTCACGGGCTCCAAGTACTCGGTGCTGGTGGCGTGGCCCGTGCTGCTGGGCCTGATGGTGTTCGGCGGCAACCTGCTGACGACGTGGGTCGGCCCCGAGTACGCCCCCGCCTCGCTGCTGCTGGTGATCCTGGCCATTCCCACCATGATCGCGCTGCCGCAGGCGACGGCGTCCTCGGTGCTGTTCGGCATCAGCCGCCACAAGGGCGTCGTGATCCTGTCGCTGGCGGCCGCGCTGCTGAACCTCGGCCTATCGGTGTGGTGGTCGCAGGATCCGCGGCTGATGCGCTGGATGTTCGGCGACACGCTCGATCCGGGCCTGGTCGGCGTGGCGATGGGCACGGCGATCCCGCTGCTCCTGCTGTCGGGCATCGCCACCGCGTGGTTCGCCTGCCGGGCCATCGCCCAGCCGCTGCGCGCCTACCTCTGGCACGGTCTGCTGCGGCCCGGCCTCGTCTGCCTCGTGTTCCTGCTGCCGGCGCTCGCGGTGCAGGCGTTGTGGCGGCCCGTGGGGTGGCTGCCGCTGTTCGCGGCGTGCGCCGGCAGTTGGGTGGTGTTCGCGGTCGCCGCCCACCGGTGGGGGATGGACGCGCCGGAGCGGGCCCGCTGGGGGCGCATGTTGCGCGGGCTGGTCGGCCGCGGGGGTGCGCCCGGGACGGGGTCGCGATGAGCCGCCCGAGCGTCAGCGTGGTGCTGGCCGTGTACAACGCCGCGTGGTGCATCCGGCGTGCGCTCGATTCGGTGCTGGCCCAGACGCAGCGGCCCGCCGAAGTGCTCGTCTGCGACGACGGCTCCACCGACGGCACGCCCGAACTGGTCGAGCGCACCTATGGCGATGCCGTCCGCGTGCTGCGGCTGCCGCACCGGAACGCGTCGGCGGCGCGTCATGACGGCCTCGCTGTGGCGCAGGGCGACTGGCTCGCGTTCCTCGATGCCGACGACTGGTGGGAGGCGGACAAGCTGCAGCGCCAGCTCGACGCGGTGGCGCGCCACCCGCGCGTGCGCTGGCTCTCGACCGACGGCCGCTACGAATCGGAGCAGGGCCTCGAGCGCGCGTCCTGGCTGGCGGACTACTTCACGCCGGTGCGCGACCTGCACGGCGACCTGCTCGCCCCGCTGCTCGAGCGCTGCTTCCCGCTGATGAGCTCGATGCTGGTCGAACGCCATGCGTACCACGAGGTGGGCGGCATCGATCCCGCCATCGTGTACTCGCACGACTACGACCTCTGGCTGCGCCTGGCGGCGCGCCACGAGGGCAGCGTGCTCGCTGCCTCGCTCGTGCACTACTGGACGCATCCCGGCGCGCTGAGCAAGAACTACGAGGCGCGCCATCGCGACGACCTCATGCTCATGCAGCGCGCCGCCGACAGGCGGCTGCGCGACGATCCGGCGATCCGGGCGCTGGCGCGCGAGCGCGTGGCATCGCTTCAGTACCACATCGGCCAGCGCTGCCTGCGCACGGGCCGCGGCGCCGAGGGCCGCGCGCTGCTGCGCGCCGCCGCCGCGCGCGGTCCGCTGCGCCGCCGCACCCTGGCGGCACTGGGCGCGATGATCCCCGACGGGGCGATCCCACTGCTGCAGCGCCTGCCGCTGCTGCGCGGCTGGGTCCGTTCGGCCCGCGGTCCCGTGAAGCCGCTCTCCAGCGGGGGCGCGGAATGAGCGCCGTCACGTTCTCGGTGGTGATCCCGTGCCGGGACGGGATGCCGGACGTGCTCGACGCCGTGCGCTCGGCGCTGGGACAGACGCGCCCGCCCGAGGAGGTCGTGCTCGTGGACGACGGATCCCACGACGACAGCGCCGGGCACGTCGAGCGGGAGTTCCCGGGGCGGGTGCGCATCGTGCGCGGGCGCTTCGGCGGTGCGGCCGCCGCGCGCAATGCCGGCTGGCGCGCCGCCACCGGTTCGTGGATCGCCCTGCTCGATGCCGACGACCTGTGGTTCCCGGACAAGCTGGAGGTCATGGAAGCGGCGCTGCGCGCGGCCCCACGGGCCATCTGGGGGTTCAGCGACGGCGCCTTCCGCACGCTGGACGGGCAGTTGCACGCCTCGTGGTTCAGCCTCTATGCGGATCTCACCGAACCCTACTGCGGATCCCCGCTGGCGCAGCTGCTCGAGGTCAACTTCGTGCTGACGTCCTCGGTGGTCGTCGAACGTTCCGCGCTCGAGTCGCTCGGCGGCTTCGACGAGCGGCTGTCGCACGCCGAGGACGTGGACCTGTGGATCCGCCTCGCGCGCCGCGGGCTGGCGACGGCTTCACGCCGCTCGCTGGTGCGCTACCAGCACCGCGAGGGGGGGCTGACGCGCCGGACCGAGGCGCGGCTTCAGGGCGGGGCCACGCTGTTCGGCCGGCTCGCCGCCGACCGCGGCCTCGACCCGGCGCTGCGCCGGCAGGCGCGCGCGCGCACGTCGCTCTACCACTACAAGCTGGCGTTCCACGCGCTGCGCGAGGGCCGCACGCGCGAGGCGCGCGCACACTTCCGCTC
>CAZMQP010000102.1:0-8128 GCA_964568385.1 uncultured bacterium | reverse complement strand
CCGCCCCGAGTTCGACGCGATCCGGTGGAGCGGCCGCGACACCTGGTTCGATGCGTGGCGCGAGGGCCGCACCGGCTATCCCATCGTGGACGCCGGCATGCGCGAACTGCTGGCCACCGGCTTCATGCACAACCGCACGCGCATGGTGGTGGCGTCGTTCCTGACCAAGGACCTGCTCATCGACTGGCGCCGCGGCGAGCGCCACTTCATGCAGCACCTGGTGGACGGCGACCTCGCCAGCAACAACGGCGGCTGGCAGTGGGCGGCGGGAACCGGCACCGACGCCGCCCCCTACTTCCGCATCTTCAATCCCGTGCTGCAGGGCCGGCGCTTCGACCCGGACGGGGACTACGTGCGCCGCTGGGTGCCCGAACTGGCGGCGCTGCCGGCTCGGCACCTGCATGCGCCATGGATGGCGCCGCCCCTGGAGCTGGCCGCGCACGGCGTGACGCTGGGCGCGACCTATCCCGCGCCCATCGTGGACCACGCACAGCAGCGCGAACTCGCGCTCGCGATGTACGGTGAAGCCAAGCGCGCCTGAGCGCGGGTCACTGGAGCAGCACGACCTGCCGGCTGGCCGCGTCGCCGCCCGAGACGAAGCGGAAGTAGTACACGCCGGGGCTCGCCTTGCGGCCCGCCTCGTCGAGTCCGTTCCAGTTCACCGTGTTGGCGCCGGCGCGGCCGATGCCGCGGAACGCCCGCACGCGCTTGCCGGCGGCGTCGTAGACGCCGAGTTCGTAGGGCGCCGCCACGGCCAGCTCGAAGCGAAGGTCGGTGCTCGAGAGGAACGGGTTGGGCGCGCTGCTCAGCAGCGGCACGCGGCGCGTGGCGGCCGGACCGTCACCCACCCCCACGATGTTCGCGTTCTCCCAGTAGATGTCATCGAGCGCGAACTCGCAGGCGGTGCCGCTCTCCTCGAGGATCACGAACTCGTAGGCCATCATGCGCAGGTCGATCGCGACGCCGCGCAGCTCGCTCACCGGGATCGAGACCTGGCCCCACTGGCCATTGCGCACCAGGCCGTACTTGGTCTGGTGGGCGGGCAGCGACACGTAGTTCTGGTTCCCCCACGAGTCGATGACGCCGATCTTGAACGTGACGTTCGCGGGGATCTTGATGCGGAACTTGAGGAAGCCGTCACCGAAGCCGAACAGGTTCACCGGCTGCACCGACTGGATGCCGGCGCCGAACCAGCCGCGCGCGTTGGTCCGCCACGAGATGCCGTTGGCGCCCTCGTACGGTGGGATGGTGCCGTCGAGCAGCGTGCCCTCCCACACGTAGATGTTCGCCGAGACGCCCGGCGTGACGCCGCCGCTGGTGGGCGTGAGATCGGTGAACACGCCGAAACGCCCCTGGTTCGGCGGCGGCGGTCCGAGCGTGACCTCGCCCTGCCCGTTCCACTGGTGGATGCGCACGTAGTCCACGTACATCGTGGCCGGGAACGGCATGCTCACCGGCAGGCCGCTCGAGGGATCGCCCAGCCGGTAGCAGTCGGTGTAGGCGCCGCCCACGGCGAGATTGGCGATCAGGTAGAACGGGTGCCGGAACTCGTCGGAGTCGGCACTGAGCTGGAACGGCTGGGCGAACAGGTCGCGCTCGACGCCGTTGTCCACGCAGGTGAACCGCATCGAAGCCGAGTCCCAGTACAGCCGGTAGATGAGGAAGCGGCCGTTCAGGGGAGTGGTGTGGTTGTAGTACGGCCGGTTGTAGACGTCGCCGGGATCGTAGGCGAGGCTCGCGACGCCGAGCGGGTTGCCGGCGTTGACCGCAGCGGGCGAGTGATAGATCGCGTTGGCGCCGACCATCTGGTTCACGGTCGAGTTGTCGAGGCCGTTGCCGCCGTTGTGCGTGTCGTGCCGGTCGCGGAACGCCTTCGAGGCGCCCATCTCCATGAGGTCGGCCTCGCCGCACACGGGCCAGTTCGCGTTCGAGGTGCCGAGCATCCAGAACGCCGGCCAGCCGCCGAGCTGCAGGTCGGGCACGAGCACGCGCGTCTCGATCATGCCGTACTTGACGCTCACGAACGACTTGCTCACCACCTTGCCGGACGTGTACTGGAGCGGATTGCCCCACTGGTCCACGATCCCCGGCCCGCTCTCCTGCTTCGCGACGATGCGGAGCGCCAGGTTGCCCGGCTCGCCGGGCACCGGGGCGATGTCCACGTTCTCGTTCCGGTAGAACTCGAGCTCGCCGTTGCCCCAGCCCCAGTTGCCGTTGCCGGTGACCTTGAGCCAGTGGTCGAGGTTGTTGAAGTCGTCCTGCCAGAGCAGGCTGCCGACCTGGGCGTGGGCCGTGCCGCAGGTGGCGAGGACGAGGGCGAGGACGGCGAGGAGCTTCCGCATGGGGGATGTCCCTTGGTGGTTCGGGCCGCTCCAGGCAAGGGCGGAGCGGGGTCCGAGTGCGGGTCGCAGGGCGGATTTCCGGGCGGCGGCCCCATGAGGGTAGTCTTTGTTCGGATGCCTTACAATGCCCGATTCGCCTGGCGGCCCCTGGCGGCCCCCGAAGTCGGACGGTGGTCCCGATGAGCGCGGAACGGCCCTTCCGCCTGTGGGCGAGCGACCATCACACCCTCGACCTGCCCGAGAGCCACCCGTTCCCGGTGCGCAAGTACGCCGGGGTCCGCGAGCAGCTCGTGCGCGAGGGCACGGTGCGGGCCGAGTGGGTGGCGCGCTCGGAGCCGGCGCCGCGTGAGTGGCTCGAGGCCGCGCACACGCCCGACTACATCGCGCGCACGCTCGAGGGCCGCTGGACCGCCGCCGAGATCCGCCGCCTCGGATTGCCGTGGTCGGACGCGCTGGTCACGCGCGCACGCGCCGCCATCTACGGCACGGTGATGGCGGCGCGCGCGGCGCTGGAGGATGGCATCGCCGGCAATCTCGCCGGCGGCACGCATCACGCCTTCCCCGCGCGCGGCGAGGCGTACTGCCTGTTCAACGACGCCGCCATCGCCATCGCGCTGCTGCGGCGAGACGGCCTGGCGAGGCGGCCGTTCGTGCTCGACCTCGACGTGCACCAGGGCAACGGCACGGCGGTGTGCTTCGCGGACGACGAGGCCGCGTTCACGTTCTCGCTGCACGCGCGGCACAACTACCCGCTGCAGAAGGAAGCGAGCCGGCTCGACGTGGAACTCGAAGACGGCGCCGGCGACGACGACTGCCTGGCCGCGCTCGATGCGCACGTGCCGGCCGCGCTCGACCGCCATGAGCCGGACCTGCTCTTCTACCAGGCGGGCGTGGACGCGCTGCACAGCGACCGCCTCGGCCGCCTCCAGATGACGCACGCCGGGCTCGCCGAGCGTGACCGCCGCGTGTTCGCGTGGGCGGAGTCGCGCGGCCTTCCGGTGGTGGTCACGCTCGGGGGCGGCTACGGCCGGCCGCTCGAGACCACGATCGAGGCGCACGCGGCGGTGTTCCGCGAGGCCCGCCGGGCGCACGCGAGACGGTAGCCGTGCCGCCCGGCCGCTGATACCGTGCCGCAACGTGCGGCCCGCCCTCCCTCCCCCGAACGAGGAACGCCACCGATGCTCGACCCCGGCACCAAGCTCGGTCCCTACGAAGTGGTGTCGCCGCTCGGAGCGGGCGGCATGGGCGAGGTGTACCGCGCCCGCGACGCCCGGCTCGGCCGCGACGTCGCGATCAAGGTGCTGCCGCAGCACCTGTCGGCGAACCCCGAGGTGCGCAGCCGGTTCGAGCGCGAGGCGCGCACGGTCTCGAGCCTCAACCACCCCAACATCTGCACGCTGTTCGACGTGGGCCGCGAGGGCGACACCGACTACCTGGTGATGGAACTGGTCGAGGGCGAGACGCTCGCCGAGCGGCTCGGCAAGGGCGCCCTGCCCGCCGCCGAGCTGCTGCGATTCGGCACCCAGATGGCCGACGCGCTCGACCGCGCCCATCGCGCCGGCGTCATCCATCGCGACCTGAAGCCGGCCAACATCATGATCACCCGCAGCGGCGCCAAGCTGATGGACTTCGGCCTGGCGCGCGCCACGGGCCTGAGCGGGGCCGCGGGCGCGAGCGGCGCGCTGTCGGCGGCGCTCTCGCAATCGCCCACGGTGGCGCAGGCGCTCACCACCGAGGGCACGCTCATCGGCACGTTCCAGTACATGTCGCCCGAGCAGCTCGAGGGCCGCGAGGCCGACGCGCGCAGCGACATCTGGGCCCTCGGCTGTGTGCTCTACGAGATGGCGACCGGCCGGCGCGCGTTCGAGGGCCGCAGCCAGGCGTCGCTCATCGCCGCCATCCTCGAGCGCGAGCCGGCCACGGTCGGCGAAGCGCCGTCCGGCGCGTCGGTGGGCGCGGGGCCCCCGGCGGGCCTCGACCGGCTGATCCGCGCCTGCCTCGCCAAGGATCCCGAGGAGCGGCTGCAGACGGCGCACGACGCCAAGCTGCAGCTGCAGTGGATCGGCGAGACGGTGGGGCTCTCGAGCGCCGGCGCGCCCGCGCCGGCCGCCGCGCCCGCGCGGACGCCCGTGACCGCCGTGGCGCGGCTCGCGTGGGTGGTCGCGGGCGCCGCGGCCCTGTTCGCGATCGCCGGGATCGCGTGGCTGTGGCCCAAGGCGCACGCGCCGGATGCCGCGTACCGATTCCGCAGCGAGCCGCTGGCGGGCGTGACGGAGACCTTCTGGCCGCAGGTCTCCCCGGACGGACGCTCCCTGCTCCTCGAAGCGGCGGACTCCGCGGGCACGGTGCGGGCCTGGTTGCGGCCCATGGACCAGACGCTCGCGCGTCCGATCGTGGGCAGCGAAGGGCTGACGCGCGCCTACTGGTCGCCCGACAGCCGCGAGATCGCGTTCGTCGCCGGTGGCAAGATCCTGCGGCTCGCCATCACGGGGGGCACGCCGGTCGTGGTCTGCGAAGCGATCGGCGGCGCCGACCTCAGCTGGGGTTCGCGCGGCGACATCCTGATGGACGGACAGGTCACGGACTCGCTGCGCGTCGTGCCCGCGCGAGGCGGCGAGCTGCGGCCCGCCACGAGCGTGGACCGCGCCGCCGGCGAGGTGGGGAGCGCGTGGCCCTGCTTCCTGCCGGATGGCCGCCACTTCCTGTTCATCGGCAGCACGGGGCGCAATGCGACCGGCGGGAACATCCGGCTCGGCAAGCTCGGGTCGCTCGAATCCAAGCAGCTCGGCAGTTCGGACGGCCGCGTCGTGTACGCGCCGGGCGGCTGGGTGCTGTTCCTGCGCGGCACCACCCTGCTGGCGCAGAAGCTCGACCTGCGGGCCGCGCGCCTCACGGGCCAGCCGCTGACCATCGCCGAGAACGTCCGCACCGGGAACTCGGCCGGGCACTTCTCGGTGTCCAACACCGGCGTGCTGGCGTATGCGCGCATCGAGGGCGCGGCCTCGAGCACGCTGAACGAGCTGGACCGCGACGGACGCTCGGTGCGGGAGGGCATCGCGACCGGCCTGCTCTCGAGTCCCGCCCTCTCCCCCAGCGGCGACCGGATCCTGTACCTGAAGGTGGCGCAGCTGGGCGATGACAGCCAGGTCTGGGTGCGCGATCTGCGCCGAGGGACGGAGGCGCGGCTCACGTTCGCCGCGGGCCCGAGCAGCCGCCCGATGTGGTCGCCGGACGGACAGCGCTTCGCCACCATCGTCAAGCCCCCGGGCTCGCCACCCTACCTGTGGGTCGGTTCCGCCGATGGACTGGGGGCGCGCGACTCGCTGACGCTCCCCGGCGAGGCCCCGCCCATGCTCACGCAGTGGGCCAGCGCCGGCTCGCGCCTGGTCCTCGTCTCCCCCGACTTCCAGCGCACGTCCGTCGTGGGGCTCGACGCGGGCGACCGCACGATCCAGCCGCTCACCGGGCTCACGGCCCCCCACGGACAGGCCGTGATCTCGCCGGACGGCCGCTGGGTGGCGTACACGTCCACCGCCAGCGGGAGCGCGCCCCAGGTGTTCGTGCAGAGCCTCACGGACGTGCCGGGACGCTGGCAGATCTCCACCACGGTCGGCTTCCTGCCCCAGTGGTCCAAGGGCGGCAGCGAGCTGTTCTACGAGAGTCCTCAGGGCATCATGGCGGTGGCGATCGAGACCCAGGCCGGGTTCCATGCGGGCACGCCGGTCAAGTTGCTCGACCCGCCGCGCGAAGGCGGCCTCGAACAGGTCTACTGGACCAGCTCGAGCGACGGACAGCGTTTCTTCGTGCTCGGCTCGCAGCGCCTGGGCGGCCGCGCCGACATCGAGATCGTGACGGACTTCGCCTCGCTCGTGAACCGCAAGTGAGCCGCATCGCCCGCTGACCACGGTGTGGACGGTGGCGCGGCGTGCTCGCGCCGCTGCGATGCGAGAACCCGCCGTGCGCCGGGGCGCGTGCGATCCGCGTCAGGCGTCCACGCCGCGTACGCCCGCGACGACGCCGTGAACCCCTGTGTTTCCGCTTGCTTTCGTGCGCGCGAGGCGCGCATGGTGCGCGCGTTGCCCCGCCCCCGGGGCCGAGGAAGGGGGTGAGGAGCATGCACCAGAGAGGGATCCTCGCGACGTTGGCGCTCGCTTCGCTGCTCGTGGGCGCTGCGCTCCCGGCGATGCCGGTGACCGCGACGGCCGCGAAGAGCGCGGCAACGCCGAGCGCGAAGAAGAAGAGCTACGACTTCCGCCAGTTCACCGGCGTGGTGACGCAGCTCGACAAGGCGTCGCTCACCGTCGAGAAGACGGGCAAGGCGGCCAAGACGATCGTGTTCGCTCGGCACGCCGAGATGAAGACGACCGGCGACCTCGAGAAGAACGCGCGCGTCACGGTGTACTACCGCGACGAGGGCGGGAAGCCGACGGCGCACAAGGTCGTGGTGAAGGCCGCGACCACCGCCTCGAACTGACGAGGCGTGCGGCGTGAGGGGCCGGGCTCCGCCAAGGGAGCCCGGCCCCTCGTGTGCTCAGCGGCTGCTGGCAGCCTTGAGCCCCAGCGCCGCATTGAGGAAGCGCACCAGCGGCACGAGGCGCGCGAACTCCGTGGCGAGCAAGGTGGTGAGCCGCCCGCTCGTGACCTGCGCGTCGGTGAGCGGCCGGCCCATGGTGAACGACTGGTGGCGCAGCCAGCGCGCTCCCGGCGAGTCCTCGTCGAAGCCGCGCGGCAGGCGCTTGAGCATCGAGTCCTCGCTCAGGCCGCCCATGTGCCTCTTGAGCGCGGGGGCGAGCACGATGCGCTCGAAACCCCGCACGTCGGCGACGATCGCCGCCCGGATGCGCTGCAGCGCCGGCCGCGGCGGCATCCACAGCCCGCCGCCCACCATCGAGGCGCCGGGCTCGAGGTGGAAGTAGAGGCCCGCGCCGCCGCCATGCGCCTCGCGCCCGACCTTGGAGGAACCGCCCGCATGGAAGAACCACGCGGCGGCGTGCGTCTTGTAGGGCGACTTGTCGCTCGAGAAGCGCACGTCGCGATGGATGCGGAACATCGAGCGCCTGGGCTCGCCGATGATCTCGGGGGCGATGCGCGACAGCCGGATGTCCATCTCACCGACCAGCTCCGCCATCGGCTCCTTGACGTGCGTTTCGTAGTCGCCGCGGTGCGCCTCGAACCACGGCTTGCGGTTGTGGCGCCTCAATCCGCGCAGGAACTGCAGCGACTCCTTGGAGAAGCAGGCCATGTCGGGCGCTCCGGGGCATGGGTTCGGACGGATGTCGGGCGGGCGTCGAGGGTGCCGCCTCGAGTCGGGGCCGGCAAGCGCCGGACGCGATAGCGCCCCCCCTGCCGGACGGGTAGGCTCCGAGCGATGCCCTCCCACCCTGCCTCGACCGAAGCCCCCTCGATGCGACCGTGCGCCGCAGGGCGCCCGTCCGCTGGCCTCCCCGGCTCGTCACTCACCGCCGCTCGGGCCGCCGCCTCGGCCACCCGGATCGCCCTCGGGCGCCCACGTCTCGATCGGCGGGCGCGATGAACCGGACGCTCGCGCGACTCGAGGCCCTGAAGCACCACTATGGCGATCGCGATGCGAACGCCGAGCGCCGAGCGCTGCTGACGCAGCTCGCCAGGGCTCGCCTCGCCACACCCGAACAACTCGTGCGCCTGCACGAGGCACTGATGGCGCTGCGTGCGCACCCCCCGGATGCGGCGACGCTGCGGCTCGTGGTGCGCCTGCTGAAGGCGTTCTCGAAGCGTGCGGATCTCAGGCGGCATCGTGACGCGCTCGC
>CAZMQP010000101.1:7809-8159 GCA_964568385.1 uncultured bacterium | reverse complement strand
TCAGGCTCGCGCACGCCGCCACCATCTTCTCGACGTCGTCGCGCGTGCGGACGCCGCCCGAGGCCTTGACGCCCATCTCCGGGCCGACGGTCTCGCGCATGAGCTGCACGTCCTCGACGGTCGCGCCGCCGCCGCCGAAGCCGGTCGAGGTCTTCACGAAGTCAGCCCCAGCGGCCTTGGCGAGCGTGCAGCCCATGACCTTCTCGTCGCGGGTCAGCAGCGAGGTCTCGAGGATCACCTTCACCACGACGCCGCGCCCGCTGGCCTGCACGACGCCGTGGATGTCCTGTTCGACCAGCGCATAGTCGCGCGACTTGAGCGCGCCCACGTTGAGCACCATGTCCACCTCC
>CAZMQP010000101.1:0-7799 GCA_964568385.1 uncultured bacterium | reverse complement strand
CGCGCTTGGCCTCGTAGGCCTTCACGTCCGGCAGGTGGGCGCCGAGCGGGAACCCGATCACGGTGCACACCTTGACCCCGGAGCCGCGCAGGATCTCTCGGCACAGCGCCACCCAGTTGGGGTTGACGCAGACCGAGGCGAAGCAGAACTGCGCCGCCTCGTGGCAGAGCCGTTCGACCTCCTCGCGCGTGGCGTCGGGCTTGAGCAGGGTGTGGTCGATGACCGACGCGAGCCCGTCCGAGGCGGGGCAGTAGCCCATGGTGGCGACCACGCGCGAGGCGCCGGCGGCCGCGAGCACCCGCGTCTCCTCGGGGCCGCGCACGGCGGCGTTGCCCCAGACGCGGCACCGCTCGCAGGTCGAGGGGTCGTCGTGGACGTGCCCGCGCGCATCGGCGCGCCGCAGCGGCGCCTCGGCCGCGGCCGCGGGCGTCAGCGCCGCCAGCACCTGCCGCGTGATCTCCTCGACCAGTCGGTCGCGCTCCCCGCTCATCGTCGCCCCCCCGGCTTCTTCAGATGGAAGGCGTCCGCGAGCAGGGCCCGCAGGCGCCGGCGCACGAGGCGCCCCCGCATGTCACGATAGTGGACCCACAGGTCGAGGCCGAACTCGGACATCACCTGGCGGCAGGCCCCGCACGGAGGCGCCCCCCGGTTCGCCCCCGCCGTCACCGCGATGGCGGTGAAGGCCGTCTCGCCCTCGCTCACCGCCTTGAACAGGGCCGTCCGCTCGGCGCAGTTCGACAGCCCCAGCGAGGCGTTCTCGATGTTGCAGCCGTGGTACACGCGGCCACTGGCGCCCAGCAGCGCGGCCCCGACGCGGAACTCCGAGTAGGGCGCATGGGCGTGGGCGCGCGCGCGCTCGGCCTCGCGCATCAGCTCGCGGGCGTTCACGCGCGCATCTCCCGCACGAAGCTCGTGCCCGCCGGCGGCGATGCGACGCCCAGCAGTTCGGCGACCGAGGCCCCCACATCGGCGAACGAGGGACGCCGTCCGAGGTCGGCGCCGCGCCGCACGCGCGGGCCGGCCACGAGCAGCGGCACGTACTCGCGGGAATGATCGGTGCTCGGCGTGGTCGGGTCGTTGCCGTGGTCCGCGGTCACCATCACGAGTTCGTCCGACCGCAGGCGGCTGATCAGCTGACCCAGCACCGGATCGAACTCGGCGAGGGCGCGCGCGAAGCCCGCCGGGTCGTTGCGGTGCCCGTAACGGGTGTCGAAGTCCACGAGATTGGCGAACACGAGTCCCTCCCCCGGACGGCGTGCGAGGTCGAGCAGCACCTGCTGTCCCTCGTCGTTGTCCTTCGTGTGGATGGCGTCGGAGATGCCGCGGCCCGCGAACAGGTCGTCCACCTTGCCCACGGTGATGGTCGGGCGTCCGGCGGCCTGCAGCCGGTCGAGCACGGTCGGCGCGGGCGGCAGCAGCGAGAAGTCGCGGCGGTTCGAGGTGCGCGCGTAGCCGCCCGGCGCCCCGGTGAACGGCCGTGCGATCACCCGCCCCACGGCATGCTCGCCCGTCAGCATCTCACGCGCCGCCCGGCAGGCGGCATACAGTTCGTCGAGCGGCACGGTCTGCTCATGCGCCGCCACCTGGAAGACCGAGTCCGCCGACGTGTACGCGATGAAGTCGCCCGTGCGCTGGTGGGCCTCGCCGAGCCGCTCGATGACCTCGGTGCCCGAGGCGGGGAGGTTGCACATCCAGCCGCGGCCGACACGCTCGCTCCAGGCGTCGAGGAGCGGCTCCGGGAAGCCCTGCGGATAGGTCGGGAACGGACGCTCCAGTTCGAGCCCCATCAGCTCCCAGTGCCCGGTCGTGCTGTCCTTGCCCGCCGAGCGCTCGGCCAGGATGCCGCGCGCCCCCTCGGGGTCCGAGAGCCGGCGCACGCCGGGGAGCTTCTCGAGCGAGCCGAGCCCGAGCCGCTCGAGCACCGGCACCTCGAGCCCGCCCACGGCCTCGGCGACGTGCAGGAGTGTGTGGCTGCCCGCGTCGCCGTACCGGCCGGCATCCGGCAGCGCGCCGATGCCGACGCCGTCGAGCACGATGAGGAAGACGCGCACCGGTCAGCCCCCCACTCGGGCGGCATCCGCGTGCCGGCGCGCGCGCACGTCGTGCGCCGCCGCCCGCGTCCACGCCTCGCGCTCGCCGACCAGCGTGGACATGCGCACGGCCTCGCCGCCCCGCACGTACAGGCGCGTGACCCGCTTGCCGATGGTGCACAGCACCTCGTAGGGCAGCGTCTCGCTGCCGCCGGCGACCTCCTCGATCGGAAGCGCCTCGCCGCCCTGCTCGCCGAACAGCACCACCTCGTCGCCCACCGCCGGAGCGGCATGGTCCGTCAGGTCGATCATGGTGAGGTCCATGGTGACCCGCCCCAAGATGGGCGCGCTGCGGCCGCCCACGAGCATGCGGCCGCGGCCCGACAGCAGCCACGAATAGCCGTGGCCGTAGCCGACCGGCACGACCCCGACGCGCGTGGGCCTCGTGGTGACGTGCGTGCGCGCGTAGCTGATGGACGCGCCCGCCGGCAGGTCGCGCACCTGCACGAGCCGGCTCCTCAGGGACATGACCGGCTCGAGCGGCGGCGCGGCATCGTCGCGGCCCGGGTGCACGCCGTAGGCGGCGAGCCCGATGCGCGACCAGTCGAGGCGGCTGCCCGGCAGGTTGAGGAACCCGGCGCTGTTGGCGGCGTGCGCGCGCGGCGGCCGCAGACCGCGCGCCTCGAGACGGCCGAGCAGCGCCTCGAAGCGGGCCAGCTGGCCCTGCGCGAACGCGAGGTCGCCGCCATCGGCGTCGGGGAAGTGCGTGTACAGGCTGGCGAGGCGCAGGCCGGGCATCGAGGCGACCGACGCCACGAACGCCTCCGCGTCGTGCTCGAGCACGCCGATCCGGCCCATGCCCGTGTCCACCTCGATGTGCACCCGCACCGGACGCGCGTGGCGCGCGGCGGCCTCCGAGACCGCGCGCGCCAGCGCGGGGTCGGTCACGGTGGGCTCGAGGTCGGCGGCGACCGCCTCCTCGACCTCGGCCGGCAGCAGCGGCGACAGCACGATGACCGACTGGCGGCAGCCGCTGGCGCGCAGCTGCAGGCCCTCGTGCAGCGTGGCGACGCCGAATCGCCGGACCCCGTGGCCCTCGGCCTCGCGCGCGATCTCGACGGCGCCGTGGCCGTAGGCGTCGGCCTTCGCCACCAGCAGGATCTCGTGCCCGGAGGGGGCGAGCCCGCGCAGCCGCTCGAGGTTGCGGGCGAAGCGGTCGAGGTCGACCTCGACCCAGGTGGAGATCGGCATCGGCACGACGGCGGCTCCGCGTTGGCGTAGACTGCGCGACTCGGAACGGTCGCGAACGCGGGAGCATAGACACCCCGTGCGCGCGGGCGCAATCCAGCACCCGGAGGAAGCCGCATGATCCCCGCCGATGCGCCGGCATGGCTCCCCTTCGTGCTCGCCGCGGTGGCGGGCACGGCGATCGCCGCCGCCTGCGGTCTGCGCGCCTTCCTGCCCCTGCTCGCCCTCGCCGCCGGCGTGCGGCTGGGGCTGGTGCAGGTGGACGACTCCATGCGCTGGATCGGCGAGGCGCCCGCGATCCTCGCGCTCACCACCGCCACCGTGCTCGAGCTGCTCGCCGACAAGGTGCCGGCGCTCGACCACGCGCTCGACGCGACCCTCACGTTCGTCCGGCCCGCCGCCGCGGCGCTCGCCGCCTGGGCCGGATTCGCCGGCCTCCATCCCGCGCTGGGCGTGACCGCGGCGCTGGTGCTGGGCGCCGGGGCGTTCGGCGTGCACGCGACCAAGTCCAAGGTGCGGCTGGGCAGTTCCGTCACCACGCTGGGCACGGCGAACCCCGTGCTCTCGTTCGTCGAGGACGCGATCGCGCTGGTGATCTCGCTGCTCGCGATCCTGGCGCCGCTGGTGGCCCTCGCCCTGCTCGTACTCGGCCTCGTGCTGCTGGTGCGCCGCATCCGGCGGCGCCGCGAGCGGCGCACGGCGGACCGCGCCGCGGCGTCGTGACCGCCCGCGCGGCATCGGATAAGGTGCCGCCGCCATGACCGACGCCGAACGTGACGCCTTCGCCCGGCTGCTCGCCGTCTGCCGCCGGCTGCGGGGCCCCGACGGGTGCCCGTGGGACCGCGAGCAGACCCTCGAGACCATGACCCCCTACCTCACCGAGGAGGCGGTCGAGTCGGCCGAGGCGATCGGCAGCGGGGTCGCCGGCGACACGGTCGAGGAACTGGGCGACCTGCTGTTCCTGGCCCTCTTCTGCCTCGAACTGGCCGAGGAGCGCTGGGGCGTGGGCCTCGCCGCCGCGCTCGACCGCGCCTCGGACAAGCTGATCCGCCGCCATCCGCACGTCTACGGCGACCAGCGCGTCGCCGACGGCGAAGCGGCGTTCCAGCAATGGCAGGAGATCAAGAAGGCCGAGAAGGCGGGGCGCGAAGGGCCGGCCTCGCTCATCGGCGACCTGCCCCGGACGCTGCCGGCGCTGGTGGGCGCATTCCGCGTGCAGGAGAAGGCGGCGGCGGTGGGCTTCGACTGGCCGGACGCCGAGGGCCCGCTCGCCAAGGTGCGCGAGGAGGTGAGCGAGGTGGAGACGGCCCTCGCATGCAGCGCGCCCGACGCCCGCCAGACGGCGGCCGAGATCGGCGACGTGCTGTTCGCCGTGGTGAACCTCGCGCGGCACCTGAAGGTGGACCCCGAACTCGAGCTGCGGCGGGCCACCACCCGCTTCCGCGGCCGGTTCCTGCATGTCGAGCAGCGGCTGGCCGCGGAGGGCCGCACGCCCCGCCAGTCCACGCTCGCCGAGATGGATGCGCTCTGGGAGGAGGCCAAGCGCCTCGCCCGCACCGAGGAGGAAGGACCCCGATGAACGCCCCCACGCCCGACCGCAGCCGCGAAGCCGCGCTCTTCCTTCAGCTCGTGCTCGGACTCCAGCAGAGCGCCATGATGGGTCTCGGGAAGCTGCTCAACCCCATGACCGGGAAGATCGAGCGGAACCTGGACGGAGCCCGCACCGCGATCGACACGCTGGCCGCGATCGAGTCGCGCACGCAGGGCAACCTCGAACCCGACGAGTCGCGCGTGCTCGCACAGGTGCTCAGCGAGCTGCGGATGAACTACCTCGACGAGTCGCGCCGGGGCTGAGCCGCCGGGCGGTCACAGCGCCTGCAGCACCGCGCACTTGAGGTAGTGGGTCTCGGGCACCGCCAGCAGCTGCGGGTGGTCGGGGGCCTCGCCGGCCCACTCCAGCACCCGCATCGGGCGCTTCGCCTGGCGTGCCGCCTCGAGCAGCGTCTGACGGAACATCGCGTCGTCGAGATGGTGGCTGCAGGAGCAGGTCACGAGGATGCCGTCCTCCTCGAGCATCATCATCGCCGCGCGATTGAGGTCGCGGTAGGCCTTGGCCCCGGCGGCGAGATGCCGCCGCGACTTGATCAGCGCCGGCGGGTCGAGCACCACGAGGCCGAACTTCTCGCCGTCGCGCTCGAGCCGCCGCAGCGCCTGGAACGCGTCCTCGCGTGCGAACGTGATGCGGTCCGCGAGCCCGTTGCGCGTGGCGTGGTCGCGGCCGATCGCGAGCGCCGGCTCGCTGGAGTCCAGGGCGAGCACCGAGGCCGCCCCGCCGCGCGCCATGTGCAGCGACCACTCGCCCTGGTAGCAGAAGGCGTCGAGCGCGCGGCGCCCCGAGGCCCGCTGCTCGGCCCGTCGGCGGTTCTCGCGCTGGTCGAGGAACGAGCCCGTCTTCTGGCCGTGCAGGAGGTCGAGCGACAGGTCGAAGCCGCCGATGCGCACGGCGACCCGCTCCGGCACCTCGCCCCACCACACCCCGCGCTCGCGCGGCAGACCCTCGAGCGTGCGAAGGGGCGAGTCGGCGAGGCGCATCACGCCGCGAGGCGCGAACACCTGCTCGATGGCCTCCCGGATGGGCCCGGCCTGCTTCTCCATGCCGCGCGTCAGCACCTGCACCACCAGCACGTCGCCGTAGCGGTCGATCACCAGCCCCGGCAGCTGGTCGGACTCGCCGTACACGAGCCGCACCGCCGGCTCACCCGGGTAGACGCTTTCGCGCAGCCGCTGCGCGCGCTCGAAGCGCCGCACGAAGAAGGCGGTGTCGATGGGGTCGCGCCCGCGCGTGAGCAGGCGGGCCGCGATGAGGCTGTGCCGGTTGACGTAGGCGCGGCCGAGGAACGCGCGCCGCGCGTCCACCACGTCGAGCACGTCGCCGTCCTCGAACTCACCCTCGTGCGCCTCGATCTCGTTGCTGAACACCCACGGATGGCCGCCGCGGACGCGGCGGTCCTCGCCGGCGCGAAGCACGAGGCGGGCCGGGTCGCGGCTCATGCCGGCGACCAGCCGTGACTGCGCATCATGTGTCCGATCATGCGGTAGGTCATGCGCGCGGCCAGGAAGTCGGAGGCCACGTTGCCCGGCAGCGGCGCCAGTTCCACCACGTCGAATCCGACGATGCGCTTGGCCGCCGCCACGGCGCCGATCAGGTCGCTGGCCTCGAACCAGTCGAGCCCGCCCGGCTCGGGCGTGCCGGTGCCCGGCAGGCACGAGGGATCGAGCCCGTCGAGGTCGAAGGTGATGAAGACCTCGTCGGAGAGCGCGGCGAGGATGGGCGCCCAGTCCCCGCGCAGGGCGCGGAAGGCGCGCGTGCTCCACACGGGCGCCGGATGCGCGCGCAGGTGCGCCGCCTCCTCCTCGCTCATCGAGCGGATGCCCACGGAGGCCGCCGGGCAGAGCTCGCGGATGCGGCGCATCACGCAGGCGTGGCTGTGCGGCGAGTCGAGATAGCGGTCGCGCATGTCCGCGTGCGCGTCGATCTGGAGCACCGAGGCCTTCGGATGCCGCTTGAGGATGGCGCGCACGGCGCCGGCGCTGATGCTGTGCTCGCCGCCCAGCATGACCGGGAGCTTGCCCTGCGCCAGGATCCAGTCCACCGCCTGCTCGACCCGGACCACCTGCTCGCCCGGGCCCTCGGAGGTCGGCTCGAGCTCGGGCAGCGTGTGGATGCCGCAGCGGTACGTGGCCCCGAGTTCGTCGTCCCACACCTCCATGTTGCGCGAGGCGCTCAGCAGCGCGGCCGGGCCCCATCGCGTGCCGCTCTGGTAGGAGACGCTGAAGTCGTAGGGCACCGGCAGGATCGCGACGCGGCTGCGGTCGAAGCCGGCATCCTCGTCGTCGAGCCCCGCGAAATTCAGCGGCAGGCCGGTCGGGTAGTCGGGTCGCATCACGAACTCCTCGGTCCGATGGGGAGAGCGAAGGGCCCCGGCCGGGTCACCAGCCGGGGCCCTCGATCACGGTCGCAGCCGACTCACTCGTCGTCGTCCGCGAGGTCGCTGAAGTCCGAATCGTCCTCGACGAAGTCGTCGTCCTTCTCGAAGTCGCTGTCGAAGTCGGAGTCCTCGTCGTCGAACTCGTCGTCGAGATCCTCGTCGTCCACCAGGTCATCGTCCTCGAGATCGTCGTCCTCGTAGTCCTCGACCTCGTCCTCGTCTCCGAATCCCTCGAGATCGTCTTCTTCGCCCTTCTTGCGGATCATATCCACCTCGGAACAGTGCCGGACGCGGAGCGTCCATGGAAGACCGCGTGCGGCTCAGCACGCGAGACACGTCGACCGGGCGCCGCGTCCAACGCGGGCCGCTGCACAGCGTCAAGCGAGCGGCAGTATAGGCACGACTCGCGCCGGGTCAATCCCGAATCGGGCCGGGGCCCTGGACTCGGCCGATCCCGGCTCCTCGACGGCCGCAGGGCGGCGGGAGAAGGGGATGGCGGGGTTGACGGGACTCGAACCCGCGACCTCCTGCG
>CAZMQP010000100.1:6598-8165 GCA_964568385.1 uncultured bacterium | reverse complement strand
TAGCCGCCCCCGGGCCGGTCGTGCGGCCGCGGCCGCGCCCGCCGGCCGCGGCTTGACCCGGGCCGCGTGCGCCGCCCATGGTCGCCGGAGGCCCTGGGACCGGACGCGCCCGATCCGCCGGCGCGGGGTCGTCCACCCTCACCCGAAGGAGCCGCTCATGCAGCTCGGCGCGTTCTCGATCAGCCTCGCCGTCAAGGACATCCACGCTTCGCGGGCGTTCTACGAGAAGTTCGGCTTCACGGCCTTCGGAGGGGATGTGGCGCAGAACTGGCTCATCCTCAAGAACGGCGACCACATCATCGGGCTCTTCCAGGGCATGTTCGAGAAGAACATCCTCACGTTCAATCCCGGCTGGGACCAGGACGCGCAGAAGCTCACTGCGTTCAGCGACGTGCGCGAGCTCCAGCGCCAGCTGAGGTCGAAGGGCGTGACCTTCGTGTCCGAGGCGGACGAGAGCACCACCGGACCGGCGAGTTTCGTCGCGGTGGATCCGGACGGGAATCCCATCCTGGTGGACCAGCACGTGTGAGTGCGGTCGCGGCCATCGCCGTGCGGGCGCACTCGCGCATCGCGGCGGAAAGGAGGCGACGATGAAGGTGTGCATCGTGGGCGCCTCGGGCAAGCTCGGCACCTACATGGTCCGGCACGCCCTGGCGCGCGGGCATGAGGTGGTCGGGGTCTGCCGCGCGCGCAGCGTGGCCAAGCTGGACGAGTTCAAGGGGCGCATCAGGGTGCACGCGGGCGCGACCGACGACCGCGAGGTCATCCGCCGCGCCGTGGCCGGCTGCGACGGGGTGCTCGTGGTGCTGGTGCCGTGGGGGGTGCACGGGTACGCCTCGGGCACGGCGCAGGCGGTGCTGGATCACGCGCGTCCCGGCGCGCGGCTGGTGTTCTCGTGCGGGTGGCACATCACGCGTGACGGCCGGGATGTCTACACGCCGGCGTTCCTGCGCCTCGCGCGCGTGTTCGGCTGGGTGGCCCGGTTCGCGCGCTTCGCCGACCTCGACGACCAGGTCGAGGCGTGCCGGCGCGTGTTCGAGAGCGGCACGCGGTGGACGGTCGTGCGCGGGAGCGACCTCGAGGAGGGCGAGAGCGAGGGACTGCCGGTGTGGAGCCGCCACGTGGGGGATCCCGTGCTCGCCAGCAATCGCACCCGCCGCGTGGACTTCGCCCTGTTCATGGTGGCCGCGCTCGAGGACGACACGCTCATCCACGAGGCGCCCGCCATCGTGAGCTGCCGCTCCGAATCGGCGCTCGCCCACGCGGAGGCGGCGCGCGGGGCCTAGCTCGAGGCCGCCTCGTCCACCTGGCGCTTGGCGCTCACCATCAGCTCGAGCGCGGTGTCGAGGTCGTGCGCCACCGGGGCATCGGGGAACTCGTCCACCAGCACCTGCACGGGGCGGTAGAGCACGGGGAAGTCACAGCTGGCCAGCAGCGAGCGGTCGTTCATGGAGTCGCCCATCGCGGCCACCTTGAAGCCGGCGACCTTGAACCCCGACACGATGCGCTCCTTCTGGCCGCGGATGCGCAGCCGGAAGCCCTTGATGATGCCGCCCTCGTCGAGGTC
>CAZMQP010000100.1:0-6588 GCA_964568385.1 uncultured bacterium | reverse complement strand
GAGGTCGAACTGGTTCGAGAACAGGTTGACGCCCCCGAGGCGCGCGGCCAGCGGTTCGCTGAACTCGTGGAACGTGTCCGAGATGATGACCACGTTGCCCATCGGACGCAGCCGCTCGATGAACTCGCGCGCGCCGAGGTACGGCTGCACCGCGTGCGCGATCTGCTGCAGGTGCTTGAGCGTCAGGCCGGCCTGCCGGGCGGCGGCGATCCGCCGCGCCATCAGCTCCGAGAAGTCGGCGACGTCTCGGGTGGTGAGCGAGAACTCGGCGACGCCGAAGTGCTGGCCCAGGGCGGGCCAGATCTCGGGGGCGAGCACCCCCTCCAGGTCGAGGGCGAAGATCATGGGAGCGCGCACCCTAGCAGACGGGCGCCCAAGCTGCTGGGGCGGAACGGGATAAGGCGGAATGTGCGCAGGACTAGAAAAAATCAAGTTGACACGGCTATCTGCCGAAAATATTCTAGTCCCATGACCCGCCGACGCTCCACACCCGCCCTCCTCGACGACAAGGACCGCCGCATCCTCGCGCTGGCACAGCGCGACGGCGCGATGGCCCAGTCGCAGATGGCCAAGAAGGTCGGGCTCTCGACCGCCGCCGTGAACGAGCGGCTCAAGAAGCTCGAGGCCTCGGGTGTGCTGCGGCGCTGGACGGCCATCGTCGATCCGCAGCTCGTGGGCGTGTCGGTGACGGCCTTCGTGGAGGTGTTCTTCGAGCATCCCCGGTTCGAGACCGGCTTCATCGAGCGCGTGCAGCGCCTCGACGAGGTGCTCGAGTGCCACCACATCACGGGCGAGTTCTCATTGTTGCTGAAGTTGCGCACGACGGACATGGAGTCGCTGCAGGAGCTGCTTCTCTCGCAACTGTCGTCGCAGGACGGGGTGCGCCAGACCCGCACGGTCATGGCGCTCTCCACAGTGAAGGAAGAGACCTACGTCGACCCGACGGAGAGAGGAGCCACGTCATGACCCCGCGCCACATCGCACCCGCTGACGTCCACGCGACGCTCGCCCGCCACATCCTGGCGGACGGCTACGACATCGTTCTCGACCTGGACAAGAGCACGGGCCGCCGCATGTACGACGCGCGCAAGGACCGCTGGTTCCTCGACATGTTCTCGTGCTTCGCCACGTTCCCGGTGGGCATCAACCACCCGCGCATGCGCGAGAGCGAGTACCTCGCCAAGCTGACGCGCGCCGCGATCGTGAACCCCACCAACTCCGACATCTTCACCCGGGAGTACGCCGAGTTCGTGGACACGTTCAGCCGCGTCGGCATCCCGTCGCGCATGCCGCACGCGTTCTTCGTGGCGGGCGGTGCGCTCGCGGTGGAGAACGCGATGAAGGCGGCGATGGACTGGAAGGTCCGCCGCAACCTGCGCGCCGGCAAGGGGGAGAAGGGCACGCAGGTGCTGCACTTCAAGGACGCCTTCCACGGGCGCTCGGGCTACACGCTGTCCATGACCAACACCGCCGACCCGCGCAAGTACCAGTACTTCGCGCGGTTCGACTGGCCGCGCGTGTCGCACGCGGGGCTGCGCTTCCCGGTGGACGTCGCGGAGCTCGCCCGTGTCGAGAAGGCGGAGAAGGCCTCGCTCGACGAGGTGCGCGCGGCGTTCCGTGCGAGGCCCGACGAGATCTGCGCCATCGTCATCGAGCCGATCATGGCCGAGGGCGGCGACCACCACTTCCGCCCCGAGTACCTGCAGGCGCTGCAGGCGCTGGCGCACGAGCACGACGCGCTGTTCATCGTGGACGAGGTGCAGACGGGCGTCGGGCTGACCGGCACGTTCTGGGCGCACGAGCAGCTCGGCATCGAGCCCGACCTGCTGGCGTTCGGCAAGAAGATGCAGGTGTGCGGCATCCTCGCCAGCGCCCGGATCGACGACGAGCCCGAGAACGTGTTCAAGGTGAAGAGCCGCATCAACAGCACCTGGGGCGGCAACCTGGTGGACATGGTGCGCGTGCAGCGCTACCTGGAGATCATCGAGGAGGAGAAGCTGCTCGACAACGCCGCCACCGTGGGCGCCCACCTGGTCGCCGGGCTCGAGCGGCTGCAGGCCTCGATGCCGGACGTGTTCAGCAACGCTCGCGGACGCGGCCTGATGGCGGCGATCGACTTCCCCGACACCGCGCATCGCAATGCGGCGGCGGCCAAGGCCTACGACCTGGGCATGATCATCCTGCCGTGCGGCCACCAGAGCCTGCGGTTCCGTCCGCCCATCGACGTCACCACCGCCGAGGTGGACGAGGCGCTCGGCATCGTGGAGCGCGCGGCCAAGTCGGTGACGGCCAAGTCCGCCTAGCCTGCCACCCCGGCGCGACTCGAGGGCCCCCGCGGCTGCCGCGGGGGCCCTTCGTGCGTCACGGGGGAGGCGTGGAGCGGCCCAGGCGCCTGTCGATTCGGCCGTAGTCAGCCCACCGGCGCTCGGCCTATGCTGGCTCCGGCGCCCCATGGGCGCGGCGGAACCCTTGCCGCCGCGCGGGTCGCTGCACCTCTCGAGGAGGGTTCGTCCCATGCCGCTCCGCCGCCACGACCTCCGCCTTGCCCTCGCCGCCGCCGCACTCGCCTTCGCCCTGCCGCTCGCCGCCTCGGCGGAGGACCGCACGGGCCGCGCCGCCCCCGACCCCAACGACCCGGCGCTCGCGCCCCGCCAGCCCCTGGTCCGTGAGGCGGGCTCGTCGCGGCCCCTCGCGCCGCCCCGGCTCCAGTCCAAGCCGGGGGCGCTCGCTGACAAGACCGAGCACTTCACCGACGCCGCCTCCGGGCTGCCCGCTCCGGGCCCCACCGCGCGCGAGCGCGCCAAGCTCGAGGCGGCCCGGGTCGCCGTGTCGTCCGCGCGTGCGGCCGGCGCCTGGTGGACCGCGCCCGTCCGCACGCTCGACCTGTCGACGCCGCTGCACGAGATCGAGACGAGTGCCAGCCGCAAGTTCGAGCGCCTGCGTGCCGCGACGCCCGCCCCGGTCATCGGCGATCCCGCGAGCCGCGGCCTGCCGGCGACGCTGCAGTCCCGCCAGCGGCGGGGCGAGGCCGCGCCGAGCGCGGCCGAACTCGAGAAGCTCCGCACGACGCCGGCCTCGCGCGTGACGCCTGAGACCGGCAAGGAGTCCGAGCGATGAGCCGCCTTCGGAGTGTTCTCGCCCAGGCTGCGGTCGCGGCGGCACTCACGGCCGCGGCCGTCAACGACGCCCGAGCGGTTCCGGCGGTCGTGCCGGAGCCGCAGATCGGGCACTTCCTGCCCTCCGACCTCGACGCGGCGCGCGCGCACGGCGAGGCGGCGAAGTGGCGCCGGGACTCGGCGCTCGAGACCGACTGCCTCGATTCGAAGGAGGCCGGCCGAGAGCCGGGGGCCTCCGCCCGGCAATCACTGTCCCGGGCGGCCCTCGCGAGCCAGGATCCGGACGCCGTGCACTACGCGCGCGGTCACACGCTGGTGTTCCACGTCTTCATCGATCACAACCTCGGCTCGTGGAGCACGACCGAGCGCAATGCCGCCGCGGCCAAGGCGGCGCTCGCCAAGCAGTGGTACGTGGACGAGGCGCCGGCTGACGCCAACATGGACTTCGACAACCTCGGCGGCACGGGCTACGTCTACTATCAGACCGCCAGCCTCAACATCGACGCCGACACGCTCTCCGGCGCCGAGATCCAGACCGTCATCGCCAGCTTCGGCTTCACCGACGACAACGGCGACGGCGATCTTCGCGACGACTTCTCGCTCCACTGGCAGAACTGGAGCGGCGGCTGGGACAACGTCATCGTGGTGTACCAGCCCGCCGACGCCATCGGCCGTGCGAGCGCCAATCTCGGCATCTCGCGCATCACCCACTACACCGATGACGCGTGGACCGTCTGGCGGCACGAGATGGGCCACGTGTTCGGCAGCTGTGATGAGTACTCGGGCGACGGCTGCAACAGTTGCGGCACCTGCCACGGCACCTACCACATCACGGCCGGCACCAACGGCAACTGCCAGGGTCACGTCTGCGGCGACAACCAGGCTTGCGTGATGATCGACAACGTGGACGCCCACTGCACGTTCACCGAGTACCACTGGGGCTGGGACGACACCGACAGCAACGGGCTGCTCGACACGATGAAGCGGCAGACCACGCTGGGGTCGTTCGTGAACATCAACGAGATGTTCCACAACGGTTACTACCGCACGTCCAACACCACGAACGGCTTCGTCGCCGCGCAGCAGTGGGACTCCTGGGCCGCGTTCGCGGTGCGGCCCTCGGCGGGCAGCGATCACGACCTGCGCGTGTACCACGACAACAACCACAACTACCTCGTGGCCTCGTCCCTCCAGTTGGGCTCGGCGGTGGACTTCGTGGTCGGCGACTACAACCACAACCGCATCGGCAACGAGCACATGCAGGTGAACCTCTACTCGGGACCGGCGGGCATCTTCAACGCCACCTGGGAGAGCGGCACCGGCACGCTCTACGCCAACGGCGTGTACGTGGGCACGCAGACCTGGAACGACTACAACGTCGTGCGCACGTACGACGTGCCGCTGTTCGGCGGCGAGGAGGTGTCGTTCACGCTCGACGTGCAGACGGCGGGGCTCGACATGGGCTTCGCCCTCTTCCGCTCCAACGGCACGACCTACTTCGCGGGCCGGAGCGCGGCGGTCGCCTCGGCGGATGCCGGCGGCAGCGGTGCGAACGAGTCGTTCACCTACACGGTGCCCGCCGATGACGTCTATGGGCTGGTGGTGTGGTCCAACAACGAGGTGGCCGGGACGTTCGACATCCGCATCGGGACGGCGCTCGCGACACTCACCGACGACGTGTCGTTCCTCTCGGGCATCGACCTGCGCCTGTTCAGCTACGATCCCGTGGCCGGTTACTGGGGCGTGGTCGGCACGCGCCCGAACGGCACCTCCGACGCCGACCTCTCGCTCTTCGCGGACGAGGACTTCATCACGCTCCTCGAGGAGTCGTCCTACTCGGGTCAGTCGGTGGACTTCGTCGCCGTGGACTACAACCACGCGAGCTCCAGTCCCGACTACCTGCGCGTGAACCGCGATGTCGGCACCGACACGCACCGGACCGAGTTCGAGCAGGGCTCCGAGATCATGGACGGTTACGAGGCGTTCACCTGGGAGGCGAACGACGTCGTGGACGTGTGGGACACCTACCTGACCGCGGGCGTGCCCTACTTCTTCCGCGAGTATCACAGCACCGTGAGTGGATTCGACAGCGGCATCTACCTGATGGGCAGTTCGGGCGGCGATTACTACCAGTCGCGCAACGACCTGCTCTCCTTCGGCAACACCCGCCCGATGAACGAAGGCGGCGAGTGGTTCGCTTACACGCCCGCCGTCACCGACTGGCACGGGTTCGTCGTGATGGCCAACTCGGACAACGCCGCCAGCAGCGGCTCGGTCTGGATGGGCCGCCAGGAGGTGCTCGCCTCCGACGTTCGCGTGACGCGGAGCGAGGAGGTGCAGTTCGACTCCTTCACGCCGACCGCGTCGTACTGGAACGTCGTCGCCACGCGCCCCACGGGCGCAGATGCCGTCGGGATCGCGCTGTACGAGGACGCCGGCTATGGCAGCTTCCTGACGTCGGACTACAGCGTGGGCGTGAGCTATGTGGTCGGGGACTGGAATCACAGTCCGCAGCCGACGGTGTACCCGCGCATCCGCCGCAGTACGGGCACCAGTGCCTACGACATCGAGTTCGAGGGCGATGCGGACGCCATCGTGCCGCCCGCTTCGTCGCCCTACACGCTCGTGTCGGCCTGGACGGCGCTCGACGTCGCCGAGATCTACGACCTGTGGATCCCGGGCGGCGTCGCGGGCGGTCAGGATGTCGCCATCATGGTCGAGAGCCTCTCCGGCGACCTCGACCTCGGCATCGAGCTCTTCCGCTCGAACGGCGCCGAGTACTTCGCGGGCAAGGGCAGCGGCGTGGCGTCGGCGAACGCGCTCGGCGCGGGCGGCACGGAGGGCTTGGTCTTCCACGCCACCACGAGCGACTATCACGGACTCGTCGTGCACAACAACAACGACAACGCCGGCACCTGGCGTCTCACGATCTACAACCCGGCGGTGGTCGGGGTCGGCGACGGGCCGCTTCCGGCGACCCTCGCGCTGTCGGCGGCGCCCAATCCCGCGCGGGGCGAGGTGGCGCTGTCGTACGAGCTTCCGGCCTCGGGTGACGTGAGCCTCGAGGTGTTCGACCTGCAGGGGCGGCTCGTCCGCTCGCTGGCCCAGGGCGCGAAGCCGGCCGGACGCCATCAGGTGCGCTGGGACGGTCGCGATGCCTCGGGTGCGCTCAAGGGCGTGGGCGTCTACCTCGCCCGCATCCGCGTGAACGGGGAGGAGCGCCAGCTCAAGCTCGTGCGCGCCGACTAGATTCGGTCCGCCGCGACGCCCACACGGCGTCGCGGCGCGCGACAGGGCCCCCGCGACGCCGCGGGGGCCCTTCGTGCGCAAGAGGGCTCAGTCGGTCAGCACGATCCGCAGCGTGCGGCTCCGGCCGCCGCGCTACCGCCTCGCGAGGCGGGTGCCCCGCGGAAGCTGTGAGGCACGGCCGGGACCGGCGCCGAGCGCCGGCATGGGCGAGGCGGTGCGCTCC
>CAZMQP010000099.1:0-8261 GCA_964568385.1 uncultured bacterium | reverse complement strand
CTCACTCGCCATAACGGATCTTCAGTGAGCCCCAGGTCGGCATCGCCGCAGGCGTCGCCGCGTCGCAGAACGCGGTGAAGCCGAACGTGATCTGGTAGGGGTTCAGGGGCTGGACGACCGGCGTGCCCGCCCAGCCGTTCAGCGCTCCGGCCGCGCCCGGACCGTCGGGCGCGCGCTCGCCGCCCACCGCCGGCAGCCAGATGGGGCCCGACGGACTGATCGGCGCCACGCCGTAGTAGGAGACGGCCACGTAGAGGTTCGTCGGCCCCCCGGGGCTCACCAGCGTGGTCGTGATCCCCTTGACGCCCCCCATGCAGGTCTCGTTCGTCGCCGCGCCGATGCCGCTGGCGTCGAACATCCAGAGGTTCGGTCCCTGATTGACGACACACTGCAGCGACGCGATCGGCAGTCCGAGCACTCGCGGCGTGGGCCCCACCTGAATGCAGTACACGTCCACATCGGTCGGGGAGGACAGGGTTCCATTGAGAGTGACCAGGGGGCCGGCTCCGACCGTGAGCTGCGCGGTGGAGATGAGATCTCCGGCGTCACCGATCTCGTTCCACACCTGGGCCCCTGCATGAGGCACGAGAGCGAGAGAGCAGACCGCGGCGGTGAACAGCGCGATGAGAGCGGTGCGGTGGCGGCGCATGACGGGCTCCGGGCTGGGATGTGGGACTGACGCACACAGAGAAAGCGCCTCGCCACGGGCGATGCGAGTGATAAGCCTACGCCTGGAGCGGTGCGCACTACCAGAGCTTTTCGCCAGCCAGCCGGGCGGCATCTCTCGGGTTGCGTATCGCATGGGTCGCCAGTTGAATGTGGCGCATTGCCTCGACGCTCCCCGAGTGCCGGCCGATGGAGAAGATCCTGCGGGTGAAAGGGGGTGGGGCCCGTCACCTTGTCGCGACCGATCAACCGAGGAGAGACACCATGTCAGTGGATCACTCATCGGCGAAGGCGATTGCCGACGCCTACACCGCGGCGTGGAACTCGGGATCACCCGAGGCCGTCGCTCGGTTCTACTCGGCGGACGGCCACATCGTCATCAATCGCGGCACGCCCTGGGTGGGACGAGAGGGAGTCGCCGAGATGGCCGCCGGCTTCTTCGCCGACGTACCCGACCTGGCGCTCGTGTGCGACGCGGTCCGCGCGGCTGGCAACCATGTCGCCTACTTCTGGACCTTCACCGGTACGCATGCCTCGACCAAGAACCCGCTGCGCATCGTCGGCTGGGAGGAGTGGGACCTGGACGACGAGCTGAAGGTGGTGTCCTCACGAGGCTGGTACGACGAGGCGGAGTACGCGCGGCAGACGGCTCCTCGCTAGGAGCGGCGGCCACCTGCCGCCGCTCGATTGGATCGGACGCCTTCGTCCACGATAGGCCCCGCCGTGGTGATCCACCTGCGACCGAAGCGGCTCTGTCGGTCGCGACCGACACATAGCCCCGGACCGCCATGCACATCAATCCCGACCACTTCCTCGAGACGGCCGATGGCCGAGTCTGGACCGCCGAGCGCAATGCGCGGGCGTGGGAGCAGTGCTTCGCCGCGCTCCAGATGGCATTGAAGGCCGCCCGACCGGGCGCTCGGCTCTACGTGCTCGTGGGAGCGCAGGCTTCGGGCAAGAGCACGTGGGCCAGGCAGCTTGCGGAACGCGAGCCCGACGCGATCGTCTTCGATGCGATCCTGGTGAAGCGATCGGAGCGAGCCCCCATCCTGCTTGCCGCGAACGAACACGGGGTGCCGGCGGTGGCGGTGCGGTTCCATACGCCGCTCGCGGTCTGCCTCGCTCGCAATGCCGCCCGCCCACCGGACCAGGTGGCCGATGAGCAGGGGCTGCGGAATGTATTCGCGGCGATGGAGGCGCCGACGGAGGGCGAGGGATTCGTGGAGGTGATCCAGATCGGCGGCGCCGGCGAGGGCGGCGCCGAGTAGGGAGCGGTCACGTGTCCGGGGATCGCGCCACCCCGGCCGCCGCGCGTGGCCGCATGACGCGGAACGGCCCGGGCCTCTCGGCCCGGGCCGCCCATTCGCACTGCGGGGTATCTACTTCTTCTCGACGTAGAACGTGATGCCCGAGATCTCCTTGCAGTCACGGCCCGTGCCGCCGCCGCTCACGTACACGCAGTCGGTCCCGAGGCCCTTGACGTCGTAGCACTTGTCCGAGCCGTCGGCGGTGAACGTGTAGGTGCGGTTGCCGGCCTTGATGCAGATGCTCGTGATCACGCCGTCCTTGCTGCAGTACTGCCAGGGACCGCTCTCGATCTTGGCATCGCCGGGCGGGCACTTCTCGGTGCCGTTGGCCATGGCCGAACCAGCGAACAGGGCGACGGCGAAGGCGGTCAGGACGATTCCGGCGAAACGCGACTTCATCATGAGGGGACTCCTGTGAAGTAAGAGGAACATGGCGTGGACGAACGTCCCCAAGAGAGGGGAATACAATGGTAGCCGCCCCGCCCGAATGGGCAAGCGGAAAGCGCGGCCGCGGAGCGGGGGGGGGGCCGGGGCGCCCGAGCCGGAGCCGCCCCGGACCCCGCAATTGGCCCTTTCAACGCCGCCGGGCGTGCGTTTCGCCTTGACCGCGAGAAGGACCGGGCATGAGCCTTGCGTCCGATGATCCCCGTTGACTCAGGCTGGGCGGGCCCCCGATGAGCGCCACAGCAGCCAATCCCGCGGCGCTCGTGCGTCGCCTCCAAGAGGCACTCGACCGGTCGTCCTCACGCGCCACCAAGACGTGGTGGGAGCGCTATCTGAGGAGAGCGATCGCGTTCCGTGGCGTCGGGATCCCCGAGATCCGATCGCGACTCGCCGACTGGCGCTCCGACCATGACCTGGGTTCCCGGCCGACTGCCGACCAGTTCGCGCTTGCCCTGCGGCTGTTCGAGGAGCCGATGGCCGAGGACAAGCTCGCGGGCATCCTCTACCTTCAGGAGTACCTGTACGACGAGGTGCCGTGGCGCGATGCCCTCAAGCGGTACGGCGCGCTGTTCGAGCGCGGGCACATCGCCGACTGGAACACGTGCGACTGGTTCTGTGTGCGCGTGCTGGGTCCCACCATCGCCGCCCACGGAAGCCCCTGCGCCTCGGCCGTCGCCAAGTGGAGCGCGGCACCGGAACTGTGGAAGGCGCGGGCCTCGGTCGTCGGCTTCGTGCCCGTGATCGCGGCGCCAGACCACCGTGCGCTCGTGCTGCGCTCCTCGGCCGTCCTGATCCGCCGGGATGAGCGCTTCGCGAAGACGGCGGTCGGGTGGATACTGCGGGACCTCTCGAAGCACGATCCGAAGCGCGTGACCGCGTTCATGGACGAGCACCTCGTTCACTTCTCCGCCGAGAGCATTCGCAACGCGCTCAAGTACTCGCCCGAGGCGACACGCCGAAGGTTCATCGCCGGCATGAAGGCCGCACAGCAGCAGCTTGCCACGAACGGCAAGCCGCGCCGGCGCTGAGGCCGGGCGTCGGGACGCCGCGTCGAAGCTCCCCTTGCCGAGGAGATCACCCATGTCGCCGCAACCTCTTCCACAGCTGAGTGGCGGACTCTTCCTGAGCGACGGGGGCCTCGAGACCACGCTGGTGTTCCTGGACAAGCTCGAGCTGCCGCACTTCGCGGCCTTCGTGCTGCTCGAGGAGGCCCTCGGGCGCGAGAGCCTGGAGCGCTACTACGTTCCCTATCTCGAGCTGTGCGCCGAGACGCCCGGGGCGGGATTCGTGTTGGAGACGCCGACCTGGCGCGCCAATCCCGATTGGGCGGGGCTTCTCGACGTGAGTGCCGCTCGGCTTCGCACGCTGAACATCGAGGCGGCGCGGATGGCGCTCTCGCTGCGTGAGCATTGGGCCCCCAGGCTCGGCGGGCCCGTCGTGGTGAGCGGGGTCATCGGGCCGCGAGGCGACGGCTACGTGGCCGCGGCGCCCGGCAGCGTCGAGGACGCGGCGGACTATCACACGCCGCAGGCCGCGGCCCTGGCGAGTGGCGGTGTGGACATGCTGGCCGCCGTCACCATGACGACCTCGGCCGAGGCGTTGGGCGTGGCCATGGCGGCACAGCGCGTGGGATTGCCTGCGGCCATCTCGTTCACGGTCGAGACCGATGGCCGGCTTCCGAGCGGCGAGCCGCTGGGCGAGGCGATCCAGCGCGTGGACGCATCCGCGCCGCCCGCGTACTTCGCCATCAACTGCGCGCACCCCAGTCACTTCGCGCAGACCCTGGAGACCGCCGGGGCGTGGTCCGCGCGCGTCCGCGGCATCCGCGCGAACGCCTCGACGAAGAGCCACGCCGAACTCGACGAATCCACGGAGCTCGACATCGGCGATCCGGTCGACCTGGCGCAGCGCTATCGCGGCCTGAGGAGCCTGCTCCCGAATCTCAACGTGCTCGGCGGATGCTGCGGAACGGACTGGCGGCACATGCGAGCCGTGCGCGATGCTTGGCACGTGGATCCCGAGCGGCCCGGGCCGACGTTCTGACATGGCCTCGGATGGCGCCGCGCATCACAGCTCCGCACGGGAGCCCCGGCTGCAGTGCACGCTCTTCGTGCCGGCGCCATGGAGCGTGCCTCTGGAGGCGCTGCGCCGTCGCGTCGATCCCGTGCAGGCGGCGCTGATCGCGGCGCATGTCACGCTCTGCCGTGAGGACGAGTTCGCGCCGTCCGACGTCGAAGCGATCCTCGAGCGGTCGCGCACATGGGAGGGCGGGGCTCTGCGCCTTGTGTTCGGCGCTCCCGAGCGGTTTCTCGGCCATGGGGTGCTGCTCCGCTGCGTGCAGGGGGCCGAGCAGTTCCAGCGGCTGAGGCAGTGGCTGCTCGCGGATCGCCACGTGCGAGTGCAGGAGCCGCACCTCACCCTTGCGCATCCCCGGAATCCCCGGTCGCCGCACAACACGCACGGCGCCTTCGAGCAGTGCCCGCGGCGGCTGGAACTCGAGCTCGGTGTCGTGACGCTCATCAGGCAGGCGGGTGGGGCGCCCTGGAGCGTGGTGCGGGAGGCGCCGCTCGGAGGGGCCGGGAACGGCGGGGCCTGACGCCCCGGCCGAGCCGACGGGCTGGCGTCAGAAACCCGATTCCGACCCCAGGGGACGCGGTATGATGCATCCGGAGGGCTCGGACATGAGAGACCTGCGAAGCGTGATGGGCGGGCTGATGCTGTCGGCCGCGCTTGCGATGAGCGTCTTGCCGACGGACGCGCAGGGATGCAGCTGCGACCAGGGCCCCACGTTCGATCAGGCGTTCGCCCAGAGCGCGGCCGTGTTCCGAGGCACGGTGTCGGCGATCATGTCGGCCGACCCGCCGCACTTCGAGCACGTGTGGGTGTCGCTCGAGCCCGTCGCATGGTGGAAGGGCGCCGCGAGCGATTCCGTCACGCTGCTGACCGCGGCCTACGAGTGGATCTGCGGGTACCCGTTCGCGATCGGCACGGACTACCTGGTGTTCGCGACGCTGCACAGTCCCGGCGGGCCGCTCAGCACCCACCTGTGCTGGCGGACGCACCCGACCTGGCCGGACGATCCCGACCTCGCCGCCCTGGGCACGCCCCTCACGGTGCCGGTCGCCCCGGGGAGCTGGGGCAGGATCAAGGCGCTCTACCGATGAAGCTCGGCTACACGATCATCTACGTGCCCGACGTGGCCGCCTCACTCGGGTTCTTCGAGGCCGCCTTCGGGCTCAAGCGCAGGTTCCTCGACGAGTCGGGTACCTACGGCGAGCTCGACACCGGCGAGACGACGCTGTCGTTCGCCACGCACGAGCTGGGCGACAAGAACCTGCCCGGCGGGCACGTGCGCGCGAGCGAGTCCGCCCAGCCGCTGGGCATGGAGATCGCGTTCGTCACCGACGACGTGCGCGCCGCGCACGACCGCGCGCTCAAGCAGGGCGCCTCGGAGATCGCCGCGCCCGCGCAGAAGCCCTGGGGACAGGTGGTCTCGTACGTCCGCGCACCCGCCGGCCCGCTGATCGCGCGGTGCACAGCGGTGGGGGGGTGTGGGGGGGCTCGCGGCTCGTTGCAGCGGAGCGACTCGGACTCCGACGCGGCTGCGCCAGCGGCTCATCACCAGGGCAACGACTCCGTTGTTGAAGTTGGCGCAGTTCTGAGGGTGCACGGAAGGTTTCGCCGCACGCAACTTGGCCAGTGCGAGGCCCTGCGTTCGCGGGGCTATCAGGTCATCGAGATCCCAGCAAGCCATCTCGACGACCGGGCGAGCATGCAGCGGCATATTGCGAGCATCGCCAGGTGGTTGCTGGGTCCAGATGCCGCACGGCGGGTGCAGGGGAGCCAGGAGTGGTGGACTGAGTCCTGAGGTCTCGCGCAGCTTTGTCAACCTGTCACTCGCGCCATTGCCCTTCCGATTCCGACCTTCGACTGTCTGATCTGGCTCCCGTTTCTGTGAGGTACCTCTCAGTGGATACTTGTCCACAGGGGAGAGCGACATGGAATCGATTGCGAAGAAGTCGTACAAGTAGCGGGCTCGTCGCACGGTCCGAAGGAGGATCACACAGTGGCTGAAGTCACATACGCCCGAAACGGCGAGCTGATCAGGAAGCTGTTCGAGATCTGCCTTCAGCATCCGGACGGTATCCAGGCCCGAGATGCACTGGCGCTCCTCGCCTCCGCTGTGACCATGACGGCGCACGAGAAGGGCGAGTACAAGTCCGGCGGTCGCCGATTCGAGAAGATCACCAGGTTCGCGACAGTGGCCCCGACCAAGGCGGGCTGGTTCCTCAAGGTGAAGGGGCAGTGGCATGTGACCGACGAAGGCAGAGCTGCTCTGGAGCGCTATCGGGATCCGGAGCAGTTCTACCGTGAGGCGGTTAAGCTCTACTCGGCGTGGGCACCGGAGCCCAGTTCGGATGTCGCGTCCTCGGCGAGCGAGGCGGACGACGCCGCGAACGCCAAGGCCACGATCACCTTCGAAGAGGCCGAGGAACAGGCATGGGCTGAGATCGAGACCCACCTCCGCGCGATGAACCCGTATGAGTTCCAGGAGATGGTGGCCGCGCTGTTGCGGGGCATGGGCTACCACGTCTCGTGGGTGGCGCCTCCCGGCAAGGATGGCGGCATCGACATTCTCGCGTGGAGCGACCCGCTTGGCACCAGCCCTCCGCGCATCAAGGTCCAGGTCAAGCGGCAGCAGCAGGCGGTGAGTGTGGAGGGTCTACGTTCCTTCATGGCGGTGCTGGGCGACGATGACGTCGGCTTGTTCGTATGCACCGGAGGGTTCACCAAGGATGCCCGGGACGAGGCGAGAACGCAGGAGAAGCGCCGAGTGACGTTGGTGGACCTCGAGCGCTTGGTCGACCTATGGATTGAGAACTACGGGAAGCTCGACGAACCGGCTCGGCGGCGACTGACGCTTCAGCCTATCTGGTTCTTGGCACCGCTGGCCTGAGTGCCTCACGCGGGTTGCCCGAGCGGGCGGCCGAGAGGGCCCCATGAGCCTGAAGGATCTTTCAGATAAGGGTGCTGTCCTTCGAGCGATCGCCGAGTGTGATGCACTCGGCCGAGACCAGTTCCTGCGGAAGTACGGGTTCGGTCGCGCGAAGCAGTACTTCCTGATGCACGAAGGCCGTGAGTACGACTCGAAGGCGATTGCGGCTGTCGCGCACGGCTATCAGTTCCCTCGCTCGGAGCCACTCCGGGCCGCGACATTCAGCGGCGGCGAGAGCACCGTGAAGAAGAAGCTGGAGAGCCTGGGCTTTGCATTCTCGGTCGCGGTTCCGTCGGTGTGGATCTTCCAGGGCAGCCCCGACGTGTTCGATGTCTCGGGCTATCTCGAATCGTCCGACCAGGTCCTCTGGAGCGTGAGGCAGTCGCAGGCGAGGCAGTCGATCATGCCGGGCGACCTGGTCTACTTCTGGCGCGCGGCAGGCAGAGGTGGGGGTGTAGCCGGCATCGTGGCACGCGGCCGAATCGTCGACAGCCCCTCCGTGCGGCCCGACGATGAAGCCTCGGTGCCGTTCTGGAGGGGACAGAACCGGGTGCAAGACGAGTGGCGAGTGGCTGTTGAAGTGACATCTCCAGCTCGAGCGGGAGATGTGATCCTCGCTCGGACGGCGCTACTCGAAGACCCAGTGCTGAGTGGGTTGAGCATTCTGAAGCAAGCCGCTGGCACGAACTTCGCGGTCACCCAGGAGCAAGCCAGCCGGCTGGAGTCGCTCTGGCCGCTGGCCCCTGCTGAGTCCGACACGTCCCGCGAGCCAGTGCCGTATCGGGACTTCGGGCCCGCGCCGCCCGATGACCCGAACGAAGTCCAGAAGTTCGCTCGCCGAGTTCGGC